>NZ_JAGTPI010000014.1:0-108119 GCF_021147825.1 Pseudomonas quasicaspiana | reverse complement strand
AGACTCCACAGCTACAACAACTACTTGTCGCCAATAGCTATGGAGCAGCAGGCGGCTTGATCACCGTAATCGGTGTCCGGAAAAACTTGACCAGAACAGGGCGACTCCTACAGGCCTATCGTTTGATAAGCGGCTGCGGTAACACATTCATCTCAATGTCACTGGCCTGTGCAACGCTGAAGCTAGCGTATTCGCCCCCATTTTTGAGGTATGCCCCATGAGACTCGCCTCCTACAACGTCGAAAACCTGTTCAATCGCGCCAAGGCGATGAGTCTCGATGGGTGGGCGGAAGGCAAGCCAACGCTGGAGAGCTTCGCAAAACTCAATGCGCTGCTGGGACAGGAAACCTACTCCGTCGCCGACAAGACAGCCATGGTGAAATTGCTGGCCGAACTTGGGCTCAGCCGATCAGACCGCGGCCCATTCGTGATGCTTCGGCAAAACCGCGGCAATCTGGTCAAACGGCCCCGTAACAGTGAGATGACAATTGTCGCCAATGGCCGTGCGGACTGGACCGGATCGCTTGAACTGATTCAGGCCCCGGTTGACGAAGAAGCCATGCGAAATACCGCCAGAGTGATGATTGATCTGCAGGCAGACGTACTGGCAGTGATAGAAGCGGAAAGCAGGCCAGCCCTTCGTGACTTCAATACCGAAATCATCAGCGGGCTAGGCGGCGATGTGTTCAGCCATGTCATGTTGATCGACGGCAACGACGAGCGCGGCATTGATGTCGGCGTCACGACCAAGCCAGGATTCCCCATCGGCCTCATGCGCAGTCACGTTGACGATAGCGATGACGGAGGCCAGCTGATTTTTTCCAGGGATTGCCCGGAGTTTTACCTGTACATGCCTTCCGGCGCGCGACTTGTGTTGCTCGTCAATCACCTGAAAAGCAAAGGTTACGGCAGCCTCACCGACTCCGCGAAAAGACGGCTTGCCCAGGCTAACAGAGTGAAGGAAATCTACAACTCGCTCATCGAGCAAGGCGAACAGTATGTCGCCGTGGTGGGCGACTTCAATGACACGCCAGACAGCGACGCGTTGAAACCGCTGCTCCAGGACTCGACCCTGAAGGACGCATTTACCCATGAGCATTTCAACGACGGCGGCTATCCCGGAACGTACGGCTCGTGCAACGCCTCCAACAAAATCGATTACCTGCTGCTGTCTCCGGAACTGTTCAAAAAAGTCAGCGCTGGCGGGGTTTTCCGCAAGGGCATGTGGCCAGGCTCCAGGCCTGTACGCTGGGAAACGTACCCCGAACTGACCCGCAAAGAGAATGCGGGTTCTGACCATGCGGCGGTCTGGGTTGATCTGGATATTTAATTCGAGGAGCAACGAAGCAATACCTGATCAATCAACTTTCGAGATTCAAACGCTCCGACATCTTGACCAGCGTCGCCAGGGAATCCGCACCCATTTTCCGCATCAACGCGCCGCGCCGAACCTTTACGGTTATTTCGCTTACGCCCAGCCGTGCAGCCACTTGCTTGTTGAGCAGCCCCTGAACCACCAGTTCCATGACCTCTCGCTCGCCGTCAGTCAGATTGGCGTGGCACTGCTTCAACTGATCAGTCCGGGCCGCCGCTTCACGGGTTTGCTTGTCCTGACTCAAACCCTGGCTGATGGCGTCGAGCAGATCCTGCTCACGGAACGGCTTGGTCAGAAATTCGATGGCGCCCGCCTTCATGGCTTTTACCGACATAGGGATATCGCCGTGCCCGGTGATAAAAATCACAGGCAGTGAAATACAAAGTCGCGCCATTTCTCGCTGGAAATCCAGCCCGCTCATACCGGGCATACGCACATCCAGCACAAGACAAGCGGGCACATCGGGCAATGTAGCGTCCATGAATTCGCGAGCGGAACCGAACGTCATGCACGCCAGACCGACCGACCCCATGAGGTCCTCCAGGGATTCACGCACCGAGCGGTCGTCATCGACGATGTAAACCATGTCGGCAGCGCTTTCAACGGTAATCTCGGGCATCGGGTTCTCGGGCAATAACGGGCAGCGTGAAGTGAAAAGTAGCGCCAAACGGTGAACCGGTCGAGGCCCAGATCCGGCCATCATGGGCTTCGATAATGGAACGGCTGATGGGCAACCCCATTCCCATGCCTTCTGGTCGGGTCGTGTAGAAGGCGTCGAACACCCGCTCACAATCGCGCGGCAACAGGCCGTTGCCTTGATCGGTAATCGAGAAGCGCAGTTGCTGGGGCGATTCAAGCACCACATTGCATTCCAGCGTTCGCCGCTCAGGACTTACCTGACGCATCGCATCAACCGCATTCATGGCCAGATTGAGGATGACTTGCTGAATCTGCACCTCGTCAGCCAACACGGGAGGCAAGCCTTCTTCGACTTGCACGTGCAGCGCGATCTCCTGCTCAGCCAACTCACCGGCGATCAACCGCAGAGCCCCTTTGACGGTATCTTCGACGTTCAACCACTGCTTGGTTGGCGCCTGATGCTTCGCCAGGCTGCGCAGCCGGGCGATGATTTCACTGGCGCGATGTGTGTCTTCGATGATGCGCTCCACCGCCTGCCGGGCTTTCGGCAGGTTGGGAGGATCCGCAGCGATCCAGCGCAGACAGGCGCTACCGCTGGTGGCTGTGGCCGCCAGTGGCTGGTTCAACTCATGGGCAATAGAGGCGGCAAGCTCGCCCAGTACATTGACCCGGGCGACATGTTCCAGGTGCGCGCGGGTCTCGTGTACGGCGCGAATAGCCGCCGACAGACGCAATGCCAGCCAGGTCGTGCAGGCAATGGCCGCGAGGCTGATCAGCACATTAACCAGTCCCGACTCCGTATCACCAAAGCGCGTGAACCGGTAACTCAGAATCGTCAGTACCATACAGACGAGGGACACCCCCGCCACCGCCCGCGCGGGCAGAAACCTGGCGGCGATCAGCACCACGATGACTTGAAAGACCCCGACCGCAATTTCAAGATCGGTGACCGTATCAATTGCAGCAATCCCCAACGCCAACGCGAACAACAGGACCAAACGAAGCGTTAATCGAGTCCGTCTCACTGGATCACCATCGCGCATTACCCCATCAGGATTGCAGACGCAGAGTGTATAGCGGCCACCGTCGCCTGTTCACTGAAAACTTCAACCCACTCAGGACGGGTTGTCCAGACTGAACTGATCAGCCCCCTCGTCATAGGCGAAAAGCTCGGCATAGCGTCCCCACTGGGTCACGCAGTCCAGCGTAACGGCCGCATCGCTTTCGGACATGAAATCTTCCAGCTCATCACGAAAGCGTCTGGCCGGTGCCGTGCGCCCCGGACGATCATCCAGCACCCGACGGATATGGCTGACCAGCGGCACATACCTGAGCAGGTGCTGGGCAAACAATTGTTTGCGCTCGTCCACGTCCGACTGGGCGTAACGTCGACCCGCAGGCAGCAGCGTGATATCGCCTTCGCGCATTTCGGCAAATCGCATCAGTTGCAGCACTTCTGCCAGCGAAAAAAGATCACCCGACGTGGAGCGCAATGCCGTGGCCAGTTCACGCAGATCGGCCTGCCCGCCATAGGGAGCATTGTCCACCGCCTCGATCAGACCCGCCAACGCGTTGGTGGAAGTCAGCGGCAAGACCATGCCGATGCCGTTGCCTGCAAACAGGCTCTCGCGTTGCGCATGCACGGTAGTGCCGCCCGCCATGTGCACATAAATGCTTTCGACCAGCGCCTGAAAAGCAGGATCTGTACGATTGCGCGGCTGGGCGAGATCAACCTTTACCTCGCACATGATCCGCCCCGGATTGGAGGAAAGAATCAGGATGCGATCACACATCAAGACCGCTTCTTCAATGTTATGGGTGACCATCAGGATCGACTTGATCGGCATCCGGCCCTCGCTCCAGAGGTCGAGCAAATCCGTGCGCAGTGTTTCCGCGGTCAGCACGTCCAGAGCGGAAAACGGCTCATCCATCAGCAGAATATCGGGGTTGACCACCAACGCGCGGGCCAGACCGACACGCTGGCGCATGCCCCCGGACAGCTCTTTGGGGTAGGCACTTTCGAACCCGTCGAGGCCGATCATATCGATGGCCGCCAAGGCCCGCCTACGCCGCTCTGGCCCTGCCACGCTCAATGCCTCCAGGCCGATTTCAACGTTCTGAAGGACGGTCAGCCAAGGGAACAAGGCAAAACTCTGGAACACCATCCGCACCGAGGTCGAAACACCCGGCGTATTTGCCGGGAACGCCACCACACCGGTGGTGGGCGACACCAGCCCGGCGATGGAGCGCAACAGTGTGGATTTCCCGGACCCCGACCGCCCCAGCAGCCCGATGACCTCGCCGTCGTTGAGACGCATGGCGACATCATCCAGCACCACGCGCTTGGTGCCCCCGGCCGTGCCGTAAACATGACCAAGTCCCTGCACGTCCACCAGACAACGTTTGTCGATTACTTCCATTGGAATACCCTCAATCAATTCGAAGCCGACGTTCGGCAAAACGGTACAGCGGACGCCACAGCAGGCTGTTGAAACCGACCACAAACACGGACATCACAACGATACCCAGCGCCACCCGCTGGAAATCCCCCGCCGTCGTTGCCTGAGCAATGAAAGAACCCAGCCCCGACGCATACAGATGATCGCTGCCCCACGACACCGCCTCGGCGACGATGCTGGCGTTCCAGGAGCCACCGGCAGCGGTCAAAGCGCCGGTCACGTAATAGGGAAAAACACCCGGCAGCACGACTTTGCGCCACCATTGCCAACCCCGCACACGGAACACCCGTGACGCTTCGAGCAAGTCAGTTGGCAAGGCACTGGCACCGGCGATCACGTTAAAAAGGATGTACCACTGGGTACCCAGGATCATCAGCGGCGACAGCCATACATCCGGGTTCAGCTTCAGGGCGACAATCGTGACCACGGCAAACGGGAACAGAATGTTTGCCGGGAACGCAGCCAGTAATTGCGCGACGGGTTGCAAACGTTCTGCCCAGCGCGGATTCAGACCGATCCAGACACCGACGGGCACCCAAACAAGACTGGCCAGGACGATTAGCACCGCCACGCGCGCCAGGGTGGCGAGCCCCAGACCAAACACATTGACCACCTCCTCCACGCCCAGAGTGCTGCCGATAAAGCACGCCAACTGATAGATGCCGGTCATGCACGCACTCACGACCAACGCTATCCACGCGAGATCGAGGTAACGGTGCCACCGGGCGTTGATCGTGAAGCCAATTCGCGCCAGTCGGGGCATCCGCACTGCTGGAATCCAGTCACTCACAATGCGCAGGGATGCAAACAAAAGCGGCACAAGTCGTGTGGACCTGAACAGGTCGTAGACCCGTGATCGCGGACGTTTATGTGAAGCGGTCTGTTCAAATCGAAACTTGTCCGCCCACGCCACGATCGGCCGGAAAAACAACACGTCATACAGAACGATCACACCGACCATGGCCAGCACCGCCCAACTGATTGCGGCGATATCCTTCTGCTGAATCGCGAGCGCCAGCCATGAACCGATACCCGGCAAATTGACAGTGCTGTCCCCGACCGTGATGGACTCGGAGGCCACGACGAAAAACCAGCCGCCTGACATGGACATCATCATGTTCCACACCAGCCCCGGCATCCCGAACGGCAACTCGACCTTGATGAACCGCTGCCACGGCGAGAACGAAAACTGCCGACTGACATCGTAAAGGTCGTTAGGTACGGTCCTCAGGGATTGGTAAAAACCGAAGGTCATGTTCCAGACCTGACTGGTAAAAATGGCAAACACCGCCGCGCACTCCAGCCCCCACTGGCGGCCCGGAAAAATGCTCATGAAGAACACAACCGTAAACGTCAGGAAACCCAGCACCGGCACCGACTGAAGAATATCCAGCGCCGGTAAGATAACCATCGCGGCCCTGCGGCTTTTAGCGGCCAGTGTGGCGATAACAATCGAAAACACAAAAGACACAAACAACGCGGCAAACATGCGCAAGGTGGTACGCAAGGTATACGAGGGCAAGTGCGCCAGATCGAGTGACACAGGCGCAGAATCAAGGACGCTGAGTGGCTGATTCATTTGTCCGGCACTGTAAAAAACAAACAGCGCCAGCAAAGCGATCGCGGCAATCAGCGCGCCCTCAGCGAGCAAGGATGCAGAGTGCGGTTGTGCCGGTTTGTTTATCGGGCTTCTCAGGGTTGCAGGCAGGGAAAAACGCATAAAATAGCCTCTGTCGTGCGGCTCAAACGTCTGGCATCCACCTTGTCAGGTGAAGCAAACGCATGGAGCACCTCGATCCAGTCATCAGGTTTGCTCTACTGGGGTAAAGCATAAGGACTGACGGTTATCGGATCGACAGAAACTAAGGACGTTAAAATATACGTTGGTATATCAAAGTTATTAGCGCCTCAAGCGGACGGGGCCAGAGCACTCTCAAGAATTTCCAGGAAGGCAGTCACTCGTAGCGGTGTGAAATGCCTTGAGGGGATCGCAGCCCAGACCGATAACGATTCCATGTCGGCGTCCAGAAGGTCGACGCGTGAAAGGGAGCCCTCTTCCAACTGCTGACGTACATCCCAGTAGGTCAGCATGGCCAGCCCGAGACCTTGCAGGCATGCCGCTCGAGTTGAATCTACTGAGCTTGCCGAAACACTCCCATGCACGCTAAGTAGTCGCACCTGACCATCAACGACGAAGGGCCACTGCGGCATCGCGTGCAATACAAGACATGAATGGCCGACAAGATCCTTCATTACTTTTGGCACACCGTAGCGAGCCAGGTAATCAGGCGATGCGCAGAGCAATCGTGGGTTGTCTGCAAGGCGCCTGGCGATTAATCCGGAATCCCGCATGGGGGCGATTCGGATCGCCAAATCCAGGCCTTGACCCACCACGTCCATTAGACTGTCAGAAAAGGCCAGGTCGACTCGCGACGCAGGATTTCTGTCAAGAAACGCCGGAATCAGCGGCATTATCACAGCCTGACCAAACACTGACGGCGCAGTCATTCGTAGCGTTCCGCTGGCACCACTTGAAGTGGGCGCTAGCATCGCCCGTGCAGCTTCCTCTGCCTCCAGCATGGTCTGGGCGTAGGGAAGAAATGCTTCGCCCTCAGGTGTCAGTGCAACGGAGCGCGTGGTGCGATGCAGGAGCCGAACACCCAAGTCATGCTCCAGTGCCGCGAGACGACGGGAGACAGACATCGGACTCGTGCCCAGCTGCCTAGCAGCGCCGGATAAGCTTCCGCAAGACGCAATGGTTGCAAGGACAGCAATATCAGTTAGTTGCATGGCTATATCACTTATCGTTAAACAGGCTTATCAGCTCCAGACAGTACTCCCGCTGAAGTGTCATCGCTATCCTTAGTGCTATCTATCAACATTCGCTGGCAGTCGTCTACTTTCAGCTATCAGATTCAGGATAACTCGATGACCGATCACCACAACCATGCTTTCTCATCATTCGATATAAACGGCACATTCATCAGGAACCGCTTTGCATTGGCGCCGATGACCCGTGTCAGTGCAAGTGAAGACGGCACTGTGACCAAAGCGATGGTGCAGTATTACGAACGCTTCGCCCGGGGCGGCTTCGGGCTTTTGATTACTGAAGGCCTCTATACAGACCAACGCTACTCTCAGGGCTATCGCTCACAACCCGGCATGAGCGACGACATTCAGGCGCAGTCGTGGCAGGCGCTTATAACAGCGGCTCACACACATTCAACACCGGTCTTTGCACAACTCATGCATGCAGGAGCCTTGTCGCAAGCCAACCGGTTCAAGCCCGAAAACATTGCCCCGTCCGCCATCCAGCCCAACGGCGAAGAAATGGCGTTTTACTATGGGAACGGACCATACAAACACCCACTGGCAATGACTGATGGGCATATCGGCGACGTAATTGCAGGCTTTACGCAGGCGGCACATCGGGCAATTTCAGTAGCAGGATTTGATGGCTTGGAGATCCACGGCGCGAATGGCTATCTTCTGGACCAGTTTCTGACCGATTACACCAACGTGCGCGGGGACAAGTGGGGCGGCGATCTTAAAAACCGCCTGAGGCTAACGGTTGAAATTCTTAAAGCCGTGAGGCTAAAAGTGGGAGACAACACTCCGATCGGGGTGCGGATATCGCAAGGCAAGGTCAACAACTTCCTGCACAAATGGGAAGGCCGTGAGGCTGACGCTGAAACCATCTTCGGGACGATCGCCGACTCAGGCGTCGATTTTATCCATGTGACTGAGCATGATGCTTTGGCCCCCGCATTCGATAATGGCGGACACAGCCTGAGCCGACTGGCAAAGCGATTCGCACCCGGGATAGCCATTATCACTAATGGAGGTCTGCATGACCCAGCCAGAATTGCACGAGCCCTGGAAGAAGGCGTCGACATGATTGCTATCGGTAAAGCGGCGCTGGCCAATCCTGATCTGCCTGAGAAACTTCAAAAAGGCATTGCGCTGGATGAGTTTGACGCCGCCATTCTGGGTCCAATTGCCAACATCAAAGAGGCAGAACTCGCCTGAAAAACATAACCTGCCGGATAAATGGTGGGCCTGCAGGACTGGCTTTAGCCTGGAGAAGGCCAGTACATTCGCCGAGTATCCTTTTCCAGAAATAATGCACTCCCGGCTAAAGCCGGTCCTGCGGGTAATGTTTCCAGCGCGACCTCCTATCAAACAAAATATAAATCACTGAATAAACGGGGTGCTGTTGGAGCGAGTGCAGCCGTCATAAACCCGTCATTCGACGCTCAAACGGTGTGGTCTGTGACGGCACCATCTACAGGCAACTCAACCGGCTTGCGATTGGTAATCCCGAACGGAATATGAACCGAAGGTGCCACGGCACTCGCGGACTTAAGGTGCCCGGATTGGTCATCGAAGAATATATGTGGCTTCAAAACGGCGAGCACTTTGCCCTTCTCTATTCCGCCCAGAAAGAACGCGTCGTTGACCATCACGCCCCAGCTCTTCAGGGTATTCAGCGCGCGCTCATGTGATGGGGCGCTTCGGGCGGTAACGATGGAAACCCTGATCCGGTTTTCATAGTCAGGGTTGAGCTTTTTGTGCTCCTCCTCAACAGACTGGATCCTCGCCATCCGGACCATGAACTCTTTCAGAGGGCCTGGGTTGTGCGGCTCCATGGCGTTTTTCACTTCATGGGCATGGAATTCCACCAGACCGGACGATTGCATGACGGTCTCGGCTTCATCCCCCGCCAGCACCCCGTCAAAGTCGAAGGCGATGCGCAGCGTCTTGTCATCTTCATCGTCATCAAACTGCGAATCCAGCACCTGCCCAGCCGGATGCCCGGCCTTGATCGCAGCCTCGACGTCAGCCTTGTTGCCCGACAGAAACAACGCAATGTTCAAGGCCGGAATGTATTCGTACGGCGACCGACCCTGCATGAAAATGGCGCGGGTCATGCCCAGGCCGTAATGCTCAATGGTCTTCATCACCCGCAACCCTGTGTCCGGGTCATTTCGGGATAACAGCACCACTTCGACCAGTGGATCGGACGGGTCTTCACACAAGTCATTTAGCGACAGCAAACGTTTGATGAAAGGATAAGCGATCCCTTTGGGTAACGGATTGTTCAGGTTTTTCTCCTGAAACTTCCGGTACTCCTCCTCCCCCTGGCTGCGAAACACCGCGTCCGAGTCCAGCAGATCAAATACCGCGCTGGAGGCGACACCGATGACTAAACGATTTTCCAGCTCGTAGGGCATTGGGGGGCTCTTGGTTAATTAAGTGGGGGCGATGGCGAGATAGTTGAGGGCAGTGTACCGGATGATATGCCTGCTCTACGATCCGTCGTCGAGGATGCGATTGAGCAGGACTTAATCCCGGCTGCTGCAACGTGACATATCGGCCAAGCTCATTTCAATGGCTTGCCTCGTGTAGTTCATGCAGCTACCGCGTCGAAATATTCAGGCATTGGGCTGCTGATTGATGGAATCAAAATACGAAACTGTGTCCGAGTTCTTTCTCCATCCACTCTAGGAAGCGCCTGACCCGAGGAAAGCTGGAGTGAGCCTTTGGAAAAACCAGATGATGGGCGGCTACCGGTGAACTCAACGCTTCAGGCGCAACCTCAACCAACGTACCGTTGGCGATGTACTTTTGGGCCAGAAGCGCGCTTTCCAAAGCAAAACCCAAGCCGTGGCTCGCCGCTTCAAGGGTCATGTAAGAGCGATCAAAACTGAGCGCATAAGGCTTCTCCGGGCGTGCCAAACCGTGCTGCGCGAACCACTCTGGCCAGCGAAGCAACGTTGCTTCAGAAAGGATCAGATCCTCGGCAAGAAGATCAACTGCTTTGCTGACAGGGCAGCGCGCGAGCAGCTTGGGCGAGGCCAGCACCATGAAACTCTCGTTGCGTACCGTGCGAACTTCGTAACTGGGCCAGTTTGGCAGACCGTGGCGAATATCAACGTCAATCTTGTCCTGACTGAAATGCAGCGACTCATAGGAGCAGGACAAATTTATTTGTATGTCGGGATTGCTCATTCGGAACGCTTCCAGACGTGGCATCAGCCAGAGCAGACCAAAGCTGGGCGACGAATGCAGTCGCAGGCAATCCAGGCTGACGTCACTTGCCGCGCGCTCGGTCGCGACTTCCAGGCTCTGCAGCAACCCTGAGATATCTTTCAGATACTGCTCGCCCACGGGAGTCAGCGTCACACCCCGTGCGGCCCGAACGAACAGCTGTCGTCCAATCATGACCTCCAGTTTTGCCAACTGGTGGCTAACCGCTGAAGGCGTGAGATCCAGCACTTCCGCCGCCCGGGCGAGATTGCCAAAGCGCGCGGTCTGCTCGAAGGCTTGAATCGCTCTCAGCGGTGGCAGATGAGATAAAGGTGGGGCGATCTGGCGCATCAACGTTTCGCCTATTGTTTTTAGTGGTCGTGGAGAAGCAGCATTCAACCATTAGTTATTTCGGATGACGAGAGGTGAATTTTATTCACCTAGCAGTGACTTTTACGTTATTGCTCGGCACACCTGCCAGGAACACTCTGAATCATCGATCAAAAGATCGAACCATAAAAACAATCAGAGGTACCCCTCATGCTTCTTCAAGGCAAAGTCGCAATCATCACCGGCGCAGCATCAGAACGCGGCATTGGTCGCGCAACGGCCATCACCTTCGCTAAACATGGCGCACAGGTCGTCATTCTGGACCTTGATGAGTCGGCAGCACGTGATGCAGCCGATGCGCTCGGTGACGGCCACCTGGGCCTGGCCGCAAACGTAGCTGACGAACATCAGGTTAAGCAGGCAGTGGCCAAGGTTCTGGAACGCTTTGGTCGAATCGACGTGCTCGTTAATAACGCAGGTATCACGCAGCCCATCAAGACACTCGATATACGCCCCTCCGATTACGACAAGGTGCTCGACGTCAGCCTGCGTGGCACGCTCCTGATGTCTCAAGCGGTCATCCCGACCATGCGCGCTCAGTCTTCGGGCAGCATTGTCTGCATGTCATCCGTTTCGGCGCAGCGCGGAGGCGGAATCTTTGGTGGTCCGCACTACAGCGCCGCCAAGGCCGGTGTACTCGGACTGGGCAAAGCGATGGCCCGTGAGTTCGGGCCAGACCAGATCCGCATCAACTCGATCGCGCCCGGACTCATTCATACCGATATCACGGGCGGACTGATGCAGGACGAACGCCGTCACGCCATCATTGATGGCATCCCGCTGGGTCGTCTTGGCGCAGCTCAGGACGTTGCCAACGCAGCGCTGTTTCTGGCCAGCGACCTGTCGTCCTACCTCACGGGTATCACGCTGGATGTCAACGGCGGCATGCTGATTCACTGAGTCGGTAGCGGCCCACCATGTTCTCGATCGACGATACGCCCTGCTTTGCGCCGGGCGGTCTATAACAACAAGAGATCAGACAATCATGATCACCACCATGACGCTCGAAGCGGCTTCGACCGCGCGTTCCAACGCTTATCGCAAAACCGCCTGGCGACTGATGCCCTTCCTGATGCTGTGCTACCTGTGCGCTTATCTGGATCGTGTCAACGTAGGCTTTGCAAAGCTTCAGATGATGAATGACCTGGCGTTCAGCGAGGCCGTCTACGGACTCGGTGCGGGTATGTTTTTTATTGGTTACTTCCTCTGCGAAGTGCCCAGCAACCTGATCCTTCATAGAGTGGGTGCACGTCGCTGGATCGCGCGCATCATGATCTCGTGGGGGATTATCTCCGCCCTGTTCGCTTTCGTCGAAACGGCCTGGCAGTTCTACACGTTGCGCTTTTTGCTGGGTATTGCAGAGGCGGGTCTGGCCCCAGGACTTCTGCTCTACCTCACTTATTGGTTCCCCTCGTACCGCCGCGCAAAAATGACTGTGCTGTGGTTCATCGCCATTCCGCTTTCGGGAATGATCGGCGGGCCTCTGTCAGGTTTGATCATGGCAAAGTTCGCCGGCTTTCATGGCTGGGCTGGCTGGCAGTGGATGTTTGTCATCGAGGCGATCCCCACCGTCATCGTAGGCCTGTTCGTACTCGGGTATCTGAAGGACGGTGTACATCAGGCCACATGGCTGACCGATGATGAGAAGGCGCTCATCAACAAGGAGCTTGAGGAGGACAACAGCCGCAAAGTCACCCACGGCTCTGTTAAGGAGTTTCTGCACGATCGCAGGCTCTGGTTGCTGGCGTGCATCTACTTCTGTGTCGTCATGGGGCAGTACGCGATTACTTTCTGGCTACCGACCCTCATCAGAAATGCGGGCGTTGCTGACCCGCTACACATCGGCCTGGTCACCAGCCTGCCCTACATGTGCGCCATCGTGGTGATGCTTTTGATGGGCCGCAGCGGGGATAAACACCGTGAGCGCCGCTGGCACCTCGTCGGCCCCATGATTGCGGGTGCGCTAGGCCTTACCCTTGCAGCATTGATGGGTGGAAACCTGGTTTTTTCGGTGCTGAGCCTATGCCTCGCAGCGGCCGGCGTTCTGTCCGCGTCCTCACTTTTCTGGATGTTACCCACCACATTGCTGGGCGGTGTGTCGGCTGCGGCAGGCATCGCTGGCATCAACAGCTTCGCCAACCTCGCAGGCTTCTGCTCGCCCTACCTGATCGGCTGGATCACCACGACAACCGGCTCAAGCGCCATTGGCATGTACCTCATCACCGGCGTGCTGTGCATCGGTGCCTGTCTGGTGCTGCGCATCCCGGCCGCTCTGGTCAATCGTTGAGTCAACGGAGTATTACCATGACTGCTAATCCATCACTCGCACCGGCCACAACGCTGGTGCAGCGAGCTCATAACATCCGCCGCCATGCTCTGCGCATGGGGCAAGTCCAGGGCCAGGGCTACGTCGGCCAGGCATTGGGTGCTGCTGATCTGCTGGCCGTGTCCTACTTTCACGCGATGAACTACAAGCCTCACGATCCTGAATGGGAGCAGCGTGATCGCTTTTATCTGTCCATCGGTCACTATGCGATCGCGTTGTACGCAGCCCTCATTGAAGCTGAAATCATCCCGCTGGACGAACTTGAAACCTATGGCTCGGATGACAGCCGATTGCCGATGTCCGGCATGGCAACTTACACCCCCGGCATGGAAATCACTGGCGGTTCACTGGGTCAAGGCCTGGGTATCGCGGTAGGTGCCTGCCTTGGATTGAAGCGCAAACAATCAGCATCGTTTGTTTACAACCTGCTGTCCGATGGCGAGCTGAATGAAGGCTCAACGTGGGAGGCAGTGATGTCTGCCTCCCACTGGAAGCTCGATAACCTTATTGCCATCGTCGACGTCAACAACCAGCAGGCTGACGGTCACTCCAGCGAAATCCTTGCCTTCGAACCCATTGTTGATCGCTGGCAGGCGTTCGGCTGGTTCACGCAGCGTGTGGACGGCAATGATCTGGATGCATTGGTCAAAGCCTTCGACGCGGCGCGAGCCCATACTGCCGCGCAACCCAGAGTCATCATTTGCGACACGAAAATGGGTAAAGGGGTTTCGTTTCTGGAAACCCGCGAGAAGACCCATTTTATCCGTGTGGATGAGCATGAATGGGACGTCGCCCTGAATAACCTTGAAGAAGGTAAAACAGCATGAGTATTGCCAATAACAATGCTGCCCAGACTCCGGCAGTCGCGAAGAAGAAACTCACGACCTCAGCGATGATTGCATCGATCGCCTCCGAAGGTCAGGCAACCCGATCTGCACCCTTCGGGCATGCCTTGGCGGCACTTGCCGACCAGCGTCCGGATATCGTCGGTCTCTCCGCCGACCTGTCCAAATACACCGATCTGCATATCTTCGCCAAGGCGCACCCGGATCGCTTCTACCAGATGGGCATGGCAGAACAACTGCTGATGAGCGCCGCAGCCGGCATGGCCCGTGAAGGCTTCGTTCCCTTCGCCACAACCTATGCGGTATTCGCCTCACGCCGTGCTTATGACTTCATCTGCATGGCCATCGCGGAAGAAAATCTCAATGTCAAAATCGTCTGCGGCCTGCCAGGCCTGACAACGGGTTACGGCCCTAGCCACCAGGCAACAGATGACTTGGCGATTTTTCGCGCGATGCCCAATCTGATGATCGTCGACCCCTGCGATGCTCTTGAGATCGAGCAGGCAGTCCCGGCCATTGCAGCCCACCAAGGGCCGGTCTACATGAGACTACTGCGCGGTAACGTGCCGCTGGTCCTGGACGAATACGGATATAAGTTCGAAATCGGCAAGGCCAAGACGTTGCGCACAGGTAACGACGTTCTGATCATTTCGACTGGACTGATGACCATGCGCGCTCTTGAAGCCGCCAAAGAGCTCCAGGCTGACGGCGTTGACGTTGCAGTTCTGCACGTTCCGACTATAAAACCTCTGGATGAGCAAACCATTCTTGCCGAGGCGAGAAAGCCCGGCAGACTTGTGGTAACAGCAGAAAACCACTCAATCATCGGTGGTTTGGGAGAAGCGGTAGCAACGGTGCTGCTGCGCAACGGCGTAACCCCCACGTTCAGGCAAATTGCGCTGCCCGACGCCTTCCTCGACGCGGGCGCGCTTCCGACGCTTCACGACCGATACGGCATTTCCACACACGCTGTTTGCACACAAATCAAAGGCTGGCTGTAAACGCTTCATCCCGGGGGCGCGCTGCGTCCCCGACTTGAAAAGGAGCTGAACAGTGGACACCGCCAGACTGCTGGACCCCTCGTATGAGTTCTTCCTGGATGAGCCCTCCAGTGAATGGACGCTGGACTCCCTTCCCGCCATCAGAAACCGCGTCTCTAGTGGATACAAACCAACGTCCACTGCTCGTTGCGACCAACGTTGGGCGACTGACACAGAGGGTTTACGCATTCGTTTATGCATCTACCGCCCCGACGCCACCGTGGTGAATGAAAAAATACTCCCGGCAATCCTGTATATCCATGGAGGCGGATTTGTCCTGGGCCGTCCGGAGATGGCGGACGACTATCTGGCCAACCTTGCGAACACGTTGAAAACAGTGGTGGTAGCACCTGACTACCGGCTTGCTCCCGAGCACTCATTTCCCGCCCCGCTTGAGGATTGCTATACCGCGCTAAAATGGCTGTTCAGCGAGGCATCATCCTTAGGGGTGAGCGAAAGCAGACTCGTCATCATGGGCCATAGCGCCGGGGGTGGACTCGCCGCAGCTTTAGCCTTGCTAATGCGTGATAGAGGTCAATATCAAGCTGCAGGCCTGATGATGATCTACCCGATGCTCGACCACCGAACCGGCTCTTCGGCAGCGACGTCGGATAATCCAACAACCGGGACACTGAGCTGGTCACGGGAAGCAAACCGGTTCTGC
Source organism: Pseudomonas quasicaspiana (assembly GCF_021147825.1). Classification (NCBI taxonomy): domain Bacteria; kingdom Pseudomonadati; phylum Pseudomonadota; class Gammaproteobacteria; order Pseudomonadales; family Pseudomonadaceae; genus Pseudomonas; species Pseudomonas quasicaspiana. Next base: position 92,351 of record NZ_JAGTPI010000014.1, on the reverse strand, counting down.
TGGGATTGCATGCAAGGCTCATACACGCTTGATAACGATCAAGCGCATCTGTTTTCCCCCTCTCTCGCGTCAGATCTGCAAGGACTGCCCCCAAGTTTCATAAGCGTGGGGTCTCTGGACTTATTCCTGGAGGAGGACGTGGCCTTTGCGCTTGCGCTTTCGCGATCCGGCGTCCAGACGGAAATGCATGTCTACCCGGGTGTCCCGCATATGTTCGATCAATACCCTGGAGCGATCACCCGGCAGTGCGAACGTGATGTAGAAGCAGCACTGAGGAAAATGCTGGCGCTTTGAGCGAACCGGATTGCCTGGATCAAGCTCCTGGAGCAAAACGGTATCGTTACGAGCCGCCACTCAAACCCCCTCCCGCAACACCGCCAACCTGTTCAGTACATTCAGCACGTAACCATCCCGGATTACCGCGCCATGGTGCCCATCACAGAAACGCTCTCCCCTGATGCACAGCGTCAGCATCGTCTGGATATCTCCCAGGCTCGCCCGAGCGATGTAGGCTTCGTCCTTGAGCATGATTGCGGCACCGTGCTTCATGTATTCGATATCGGTCCAGCATTCTTTGTCCAGCACCCGGTAGAAGTCCTTGACGACATCGAAGTACGCGGGCCAACGATCCTCAAGCACATGGGTTTTTATCGCCACTCCGCGGGGATAGAGCCTGGGTCGCCAGGCCAGCAGTTCGTCCATGTCGGCGGCCTGAGGCACGGGCTCGCTGGGCGCGCGCGGCGCTGGGGCGGCACGCTCCGAGGAGGCGTTGTGCACTTCAACTTTGTGAAGATATGACGCTACGTATAGCTCAAACGCCTGGACCTGACCGGAGGTATAGGGATTTTTACCGTAGGAATGAACATCTTTGCTGTAGCGGAGAAAAGCCTCCGATTGTGGCCCCTCTGCAAACAGCGAAACGATCGCCGCACTTTGCAGCAGCCAGTAAATATCCTCCGAGCCCTCTCGCCCCTTCATGCTGGAGAGATCGAGAACACTCGAAAACAACTTCCCCGCCAATTGGCGACCTGCCTCACGAAACTCCCAACTCAAATCATGGGGTTCAGCTTGTTCAGCCTGGGCGATCCAGGCTTCGTAGCGACTGATCAGGGTGGTGTCATCCAGCGAAATCGGCGGGCAGGCGGGCGGAGTGAGTGACCGTGGTTTTGGCTCCTCATAGACCGGCAGCCAACTGAGGTTTTGGGCGACACGCGACAGCGGCTCACCTTCGTTGCGGGTCGGGGAATTCGAAGCAACCTTGGGCTTGACGGGGCTTTGCTGGGGTTCAACGGTGCTTTGCTTGTGGTCGAAGTACGCTTTCAAACGATCCAGAAGTTTCATCTATGAAATCCCACGTCAGTACAGATCCTGCACTTTAAGATTTTTGGCATCAGGTCAGTATCTGAGATACCTGCGATGTTCGGCCCGCCAGCAAATCCGATAATTGATGAGTTAGCAGCGGGATAATATTGAAAAGATTGTCCAGCGTGTCATGACGTGGAGCGAAGGTAACAGACAACTATTTTTTCATAGCCAAGGCCATAACTTGCAGGCTTCATTGAACAGTGCCATAGCGAGTGAAAAAAAAGTCAGGATCAGAATCACCATGGATATGCCGCGCCCTGTGTAAATATAACTCCACGGAACAATGTGTCGGAGCTCTTCACTGGGCAGTTTTTTCAGATAGCGATGACGGACAACAAAAAAAACCACACTGATGACTGGATAGATCAATATCACATTAAAGATCATATCCTTCCCGCCGAGGAGCACCAATAGAAAAGGGGTCACCAGATAGGCGCAACCTACCCAGAAATCCATCTTTTTCAGAACCCTGCGTGCGTTGTCGCCTGGGCATGGCTTTGCCTTTCTTGGCCTTCTCGGTTTCCCGAGTTTTTCTGTTGTCATGTAAATACTCCTTTGCCTCCCACTCAGCCTCAACCCGCGATACGGTGTAGTACAGTATCCCCCGGTCAGCCATCGGAAAACCAGAAAGGCCGGGGATGAATTTTCGTCATCGGCGTGATGACGAGTGCTACGCAAAACCGTATAGCTGACCGACGACCCGGAGCTGGCCAATGCTTTGGGAACTGCCTGCTACATCAGCATGCAGATCGCCCGGGGCCTGAAAATCCAGTTACCCAATGGGACGCCACCTGAAAGCTTTCCCCGCAATTAACCACCTGCTCTGGAGACAGCCGCATGCCTGGTGATGACCTGCAACGCCTTTATAACAAAGCCTGGCTATACGCCTCTCACGCCCACTTTGGGCAGAAAATGACAGGCTCGGACCTGCCCTATACAACCCACGTGGCGATGGTTGCCAATGAACTGATTTTTGCCGCCCGGGAGTCCTCGGTCGGCGATCTGGCAATTGCCTTACCCGCTGCGTTGCTACATGACGTGCTGGAGGACACCCCCACTACGCAGGAAGCGCTCACAGACACCTTTGGTGCAGCAGTCTCTTCGACTGTCGCGAGCTTGAGTAAAAACCTGATTGTGCCGTTCTCCGAAGAGCGCTACTTCCAGGGTATCGCCAGCCATTCTCGTGAAGCTGCTTCGATAAAACTGTGCGACAGAATCACCAACCTGCAGTCGGCACCCGCCACATGGGCAAAAGCCAAACGCGCTTCATATCTCGTCGAGTCCGAACAGATTCTGGCAGCGCTCGGACATGTGAATGACTACCTCAGGCAGCAGCTCACAGACACCATGGCGCGCTATGAACAGCTTTACGTCAGTGAATTCACGGGCTGAGATCATCGGGATCAACTCAGGTTTCTCTGACACCACGCTGTCGCGAAGCAAACACAGACCTGTAGGAGCGCGCTTGCCCGCGATTTTGTCTGTCAGTCGATAAGTATATCGCCTGTGCTGACGCGATCGCGGGCAAGCGCGCTCCTACACATCCTGTGTTTGCTGCGCGACAGTGCGGTGTCAGGGACACTGTGCGACCTCCTACAGATAAACTCATTCTTTCGTTTGAAGAGCGCGCACGACCACCTACAGAAAAGCATTTAAATCCAGTTAGTTATTTTTTTGATGGGAGCGGCATGGGATTCAAAGCGCTCTTTCCAGGCCGGTTACTGACTGAGCTCTTCCTTAAGACCCTCAGCCCATTCATTCAAGGACTGGTATGCAACACTCCGGTCGTCCCAATCGTGCCAATAATGGATGAGCTCTCCAGTACCTGAAGGCGACGCATCCACAACGACATAGTCCCCCGAGTCATTGGTCAGGAACGGTACCCAATACCGCTCCCATGGCTCACAGAACTCTTCCTCCGGGTCGAGAAAAAATTTCAATGCATCCATTATTTCACTGGCGGCGAGCAAGCGTCGGTTGTCACTTTCGCGCAGCTCCGCATTCCACTCCTGGCCGTCATGCCAGAACAACAACTGACGTAGGCCCATTGGCAAAGGCGCACCCAGCAATTGTTCTATCTGCTGGATTGAAGTCTCGCTTGCTGGAGGTAGAAGTGTCGCAAGGCTATCGGGGGGCAGCAGTTGCTCGATAGTGGTGAGGCATTCGGTAAAGGCTTGAGGTGTAGTCGGCATGACTCTTTTCCTTTCGATTAACGATGAGACGCGGCCAGAGAAGTGTGGAATTGACGTGATGAGCCATCAGCGGCCTGAGGGCTTGCTCAGCGAAATCAGCCAATTCAGCAGCCTGCTGGTCCACCAACGGCGGCGAGCCTCCCGAATTTGATCGATGTTTTCAAAGGTCAACTCCGAAGCACGCTTCTCCTTGGCTTTAATAGCCTTCAACATACGAATCGAGTTTCGGCTGACGTAGATTAGATAGAAGACACTCAGTGTTAGCACGTAAATTCCAACTACCCCATCGCTGACATGCCACGCCATCTTCATCGCAAGTGCCGATACAGCCACTATAGACGCCAGAAGGTTCCCCGCGAACTGGCTGTACTGCCCTCCTGCCACCAGTACTCTATTATCTCTGACCTCGTAACCGGCCCTGCGGTTTGGAGAACGGGTAAAATAGAAAAAACCGACTTCGACTGCGAAAAGCAAGACAGGCACCATGGCCAAAGAGATAGAATCGACGAAAGACTGTTCATAGTCGCTCCGACCCACCATATAAAAACCGCCTGCAATCATGAGGGTAAACGAAGCAAGAGACCACTTCTGAAAATGCGAGAGAAACGCAACATAACTCTCATTTATATAAATCAGATACAGGGTACGTAACAGCAGCACCAGCAAAGCAATGCCCACAACCCAGAAATACTCGGAGCTGAAAAAAAATATCGAACTGAACAGCGCTGTCAGGGCCCATATACTAGAAAGGCCCTTCTTCATTTCTTCTGGATCCATGACAACTTTCTCCACCGTTCTCAGATTAACGGTATTGAAACATGTAATTCAGGCTCAACGTCGTGAGGCCTTGCTCAGCGAAATCAGCCAATTCAGCAGCCTGCTCATCCACCAGCGACGGCGAGCCTCCCGAATTTCATCGATGTTTTCAAAGGTCAACTCCGAAGCACGCTTCTCCTTGGCTTTAATAGCCTTCAACATACGAATCGAGTTTCGGGAGATGTAGAGTAAATAAAAGACACTCAGTGTCAGCACGTAAACTGCAACGAAACCATCGCTGACCTGCCACACTATCTTAATCCCAAAAGCCGACACCAGCGCTATAGATGCGAGCACGTTCCCTACGAACTGGCTGTACTGTCCACGTTCCACCAGCACTCTATTATCTCTGACCTCGTAACCGGCCCTGCCGTTTGGAGAGCGGGTAAAGTAGAAAAACCCGACTTCGACTGCAAAGAGCAAGACAGGCACCATGGCCAAAGAGATGGAGTCAATGAAAGATTGTTCATAGTCGCCCCGCCCCACCATATACAAACAGCCTGAAATCATTATGGTAAACGATGCAAGCGAGCACTTCTGAAAGTGCGAGAGAAAAGCAACATAACTCTCGTTTATATAGATCAAATACAGGGTACGTAACAGCAGTACCAGCAGAGCAATACCCACAACCCAGAAATACCCGGAGCCGACAAAAAATATCGAACTGAACAGCGCTGTCAGGCCCCATATACTATAAAGGCCCGTCTTCATGCCTTCTGCATCCATAAGCACTTCCTCCACCCTCCCAGGCTAATGGCATTGAAACATCTGATTCGGGCTCAACGTTTTGAGGTCTTGCTCAGCGAAATCAGCCAATTCAGCAGCCTGCTCATCCACCAGCGACGGCGAGCCTCCCTGATTTCATCGATGTTTTCAAAGGTCAATTCCGAGGCGCGCTTCTCCTTGACCCTGATAGTTTTCAATACCCGAAACCAGTGTCGGCGGATATAGATTAAATAAAGGGTCAACAGTGTTAGCACGTAAACCACAAATGCCATCTCGCTGAGCTGCCACGCCATCATCATTGCAATACCCGACACCAGCACTATCGATGCCAGAAGGTTCCCCGCAAAGTGGCTGAACGGTTGGTCTATCACCACCACTTTATTGCCCCTGACCTCGTAACCGGCTTTGCCCTTTGGAGGGCGGGTAAAGTAGAAAAACAATACCTCAACCGTAAAAAGCAGCACAGGCACCAGCGCTAAAGAGATAGAGTCAATGAAGGATTGTTCATAATCGCTCCGTGCCACCAAATACAAACAACCTGAAATAATGATGGAAAACGACACAACAAAGCCCACGTGATAATGGGTGAACACAGCGACAAAACTCTCACTTATATGTATCAAGTAGATGGTACGTGCCAGCAGCACCAACAAAACCCCACCCAAAACCCAGAAATACCCGGTACCTGCAAACATGAATGCGCTGAACATTGCTGTCAGGCCGAAGACACCATAAAGGCTCTTCCTCAGGTTTTCCGGGCCCATGTCCATCAACACTTCCTCCGTCGTCATCAGGTGACGATCTTAAAACAATCTGATTCAGGCCAGGGTATGCACGCTCAACCTGTAAACGGAAGCAGTGGCCATTGCCACCGCTTCCGATACCGATACCGATACCGATCAAGCCAGAACGGGCTCTACCTGGTCGCGGTTTCCGGTTTCAGCGCCAAGCAGCACGTGCAGCGTATTGAGGAACAAGTCATGACTCAGAATGCCGGTGCATATCGTCGACAGCACGACTTTTCCATTCTCGTCTTTGATAACGACTTTCTCGGTCCAATTGCTCAGGTCAATCGTGCGCAAGGTTGACATGGGTACCTTGCTTCCCTGTACTTCAAGAAAATCTCTGGTGACGGTAATCGGCGAGGTCTTGATGTTCAGGAAGTTGCCAGACACACGCTTGCTCCAGACTTGCCCGGAGCTTATGTAGTTGAAGGTCACCGCACGCCCCGACTCGAGCGTGTCCATCACTTCAGGAAAACGAGCCCGTACGTGCAACTCACGCACCAACTGTTCAAAGTCATGAAAGCCTTTCAAGGTTTCAATGACCCGATGAAAAGGCTCGCTTGCATTACGACGGTAGGCGACGTTGGTGATCATGCCGGTCATCACGGTCTGGCCGGAACCAAAGAGGTAGAGGTCCTCGATATCGGCAAACGCAGTGTACTCCCGCTCGCCCTTGATCAAACGAGCGATGCCGTGCTCAAACACTTCGTAAACCGGCTCACGCAGTTTTTTATGCCATACGTAAATGGCAAACGTGCAAAGCCCGAAAATAGCCAACCCAGCGCTCGTTAAATTGATCAACATCTGCGGGCTTGAAAAGTTGAGTGTCATGCCACGGCTGACGGTGGTTACCGGACCATTGTTGCCAGGCGGCAGTATCGTACCCAGATACAACACGAATGCAGCCAACCCCAGCAATACGACACCGAAAACCAGGCTAAACACCAAAAACCCTTTGCCGTGGCGAAAGGTAGCGATCAATTCGCCAGTTTCTGGAGACTGAGAGGATTGCTGCATAATTCTGCTTCCCTGTATGGAGTTTGAAGAGCAAAGCTGCCCAGGCAACCTGCCACACACGTGGCGCTCATGAGAGTTTCAAATGGACCTGAACATTGCCTGAGCAATATCTGTCGGCGGTTGGAACATGGCTAAACGATATCGTTCACCAACCGGTGTTGATTTTTTAATTCAGAAGGGTTTTCGTGGACCATGGTTTATCGTACTTTCGAGTCAAAACCGCTCTCGCCGCCGGAGGCACTGGCTTGAGCGCCTGAGCAAGTGGTTTAATCCCTTACTAGCCAGCCCCGCCAAAGCTATCCAACCTTGGCGCGAGTTACGGATATTGAGCTAACTGCCAGTGAGACCCTGTTTAAGAAAGATAAGGAGAATAAGCATTAACGACCTGAAAGAAAGATATCTGAGCTTCTATGAAGCCGACACCTCCACTGCCGAGGATATAAGAGGGGTAGAAAATTCCCTGAGCGTGCGTTTGCCTGACGACTTTAAAGAAATCGCAACCTTTTATACAGGTGGTTTTTTGGGGGGTATCAGTCATCACGCGATGTTTAGCGCGACTAATCCATTGAACATTGTCACCGAGACGTTGCGCCTCAGGAAGTCGATCAATCTGAGCATGGAATACATTGTGTTGGCCGAGCCTGCTGAAAGCCTCATCGTCATGAATGTCTCCAAATCTCCAGCGGTGATATGGTGCGATGCCAATGACACTGAGCATTTGGGCACAGGCGAACTTTCAACACCTCCCGACTGCTGGGAAAACTATGCCAGCTTTTTTTCCTATCTGCTGGAACGGGAAGCGTCCGAAGATTATTAATCTCCAGACAAGATCAACCGGGAGACAAAATGTCTATTTTAGCTATCGTTATTGACGAACCCACTATCAGGCCCGCCACGCTCATCAAACTTCATAAATTCTTGATGCTACCATTACAGAAGGTTAAAAGCCTTTGCACGGGTGGCAATCCTATCCTGGAAATCGAGCTCTTTGACGGTGACATCCAAGAGACTTCAACATTCGTCCGCAGTGTATTGAAAATTATTTCCGAAGAGAAAATCTCGGCAAAATTCTATGAGATTCCCTACGGGGAAAGGTATGCAGACAACAGAAATCTGGAAAAATGCGAGGTGACGGCAGACCTGGTCAATAGTATTCTAGCCGCCGCAGATGAAGAATTTGAGCGACAGCAAAACAGCCAATCCTGACCTGAGGATAAGACAATGATAGACTTCACACTGTTTAGCGTGCCCCTTTTATACAGCAGAAACAAGAACCTGCAATACAAAGAAAATACAATCCAGATGTCGACTGCCCTTTTAAAGTTTTTGCATGATGAGGGGGTAATAAGCACGCCTCCTTTTACAGAAAATGGCGACCTTAAAATGGATTTTTTAGTTCGTAAATCCGACGTCACTGAAGAAGGCGTCGAGCTCTTTAAAAGCGTCATCCCTAAATGGTGGCAAAAAATAGACCGTGGACTTGATCACTCAGATGTTAGTTATCTCAAGCGAGAGCTGGATAAACTAAGAGCCTCTGAGAGCCACTGAAAACCCTTTAGGACTTTCAATTCTGGTTGAATGCAGCTTTTAATTGAAGTGTACCCATATGCCAAAAGAGTTTTCCATTTTTACAGATACCGCAACCCTTTCAATATTTGATCTTGGCGCTATCAAGCATAGGGTCTCAGATGCTCCTGACTGGTGGAGCATTGTGGAAGATGAGATTCTTGAGATCAACAAAGGTAATATCGCTTTTCTTGGTTTAGGCGATGACGGTGGCTACACCATTAAAATAATGGACAGCATTGAAAATGCAGCAGACACATTGAACCTGCACTTCCCGTCGGGCAAAGTTTTTATCGGGGCTGGAGAGGACACGTCTGGAGGAGATCTTGAACCTGATGGTTCTGACGTTATCCAAGGAGAAACGTTAGACTTCGCCCCAGGCCACTACAGCATGGGCTTCGCCAGGGCGGGCAATACCATAGAACTCTGTTTCACCCTGACATCAGAAAAACACAATGCTATAAAAGAGCCTATACGGCTATAAACTGTGAAAGTGCAAGACCTGATACAAAGCGTCACCGCTCACTCAACCTGACAACCCATGCATTCAGCAATGTACCAGCGGAGTACTTATGTCTTCAGACCAGGATTTTGTTCAGGCGATCTATGACGACCTTTTCAAATACAACTTTAACCAATACCAAGTGGCTTTGAACCGCGCGCCGGATAACGGCACGGACATCTATGCAAGGGCGAGAAATGCTCTGGCTTCACTGGATGATGCTCAAAGGTCTGACGTCATAAACTTTTTTAAAGTCGTGATATCCGATAGTGCCTGCGTCATTTTAGGAACATTGGACGGCGTACACTTCCCCGACAACCTGGAGGGAGATTTTCTACTTTCTTGCGATGGCAAAGAAATCCAGGGTGATCTGATGGATGCTTTCATTGGAAAAGCACAAGACGATGGCGTTTATGAATAACATCCCGGTCCAGTGACTCGCCAGGAATACCGAATGCGATCCCGAGAACTCGTCACTCGAGCTTTCAGTCTGGCGATCCCTCTGCGATGATAAACGGAACTACAATCTGGAAGTGGGTAAGCATATGGTCACTTTTGTTTTTTTCGCAGTCGCTCTGGCTGGTTTGGCTTATCTGGCTGTCGTGATGTTCCGGGTCGTCAACGCGGATACCAAAGGCGGCATTTCAAGTGTACTCACCGCGGGTACGTTATTTAAAATGTCGCTTTCATTCATGGTCTTGTGTCTGGCGTCGGGCGCTATTTATTTGGGCGGAAGCGCCAGCGGCATCAGTGGGGGCGGAGGCAACGCGGACAATCGATCAATGCTTGATACAGCCTCACAGATCAGTGAATTTTGTTTGTATGCAAGTCTGGCACTCGCTGTCATAGCACTGATCAGATATGCCAGTAAGAAGAATGTTCTATAGATACGCAGGTCAATGGGGTCGCCGCAAGCAACTCAATACCTGCGTCTCCCGTCACTCCTGTTGAATATAAATCGATTGCAAGCGCTTCAGCATTCGAACTGGGTAGATGCACCTGTACCCGCCCCCCCGATACTAAAAGACCGACAAAAAATGAGGGAGTCACCATGAGAAAAAAGCTGGCGTGTATTTCAATGGTTCTGATCTCTGTATTTCTTCCGGCAGCGGCCCAGGCCGAGACGAATGACAAGTGGGTCGCTGCGTGGCTGGGTGCAGTTCAAGGGCCTTATCCGACGGGCAATCCCTCTGCGCAGCCGGACCTGAGTCTCGCCTTCCCCGTACCTGAGCAAGGTGCGCAGGATCAGACATTCCGCTTGATGGTGCGACCGGACATTTGGGGGACACACATGCGGATACGTCTGTCCAACGTGCTGGGCACTCGCCCCGTCACCTTTGATGGCGTTTACGCCGGACTACAGCAAGGCAGTTCAGCCGTATTGAAGGGCACTAATCAGCCGGTTTCTTTTGCAGGGAAGCCGAGCGTTGATATTCCCGCCGGATCATCGGCCTGGAGTGACCCCATCGCATTGCCATTTGTGAAGCCTGATGACGTCCCACTACTCAATGGGCGCAGGCTTGCAGTGAGTTTTCATATCAAGGGCCAGAGCGGGCCGATGACATGGCACGCCAAAGCGCTCAATACCTCTTATGTCAGCGAGCCGGGAGCAGGTTCTGTCGGCCAATCCGAAAGCGAAACAGCTTTCCCGTTCAGTACGACTTCTACCTACTTCCTGGATGCCGTTGACATGATGGCGCCAGCCGATACCAAGGTCGTTGTTGCATTTGGAGACTCCATCACTGACGGCACAGGGACAACGCTGAACGGCGATGACCGGTGGTCAGACGTCCTTTCGAGAAAACTTCACGCTGTTCATGGCGACAAGGTATCGGTTGTCAATGCGGGTATTGGCGGCAATCAGGTTATTGGCCCGGCCAGCTACTCTGCGCAGACGCCCTTCTCAGGCGGCCCCTCTGCGCAAATGCGCGTCGAAAGAGACGTGATAGGTGTGTCCGGCGTTACCAGCGTTATCTGGATGGAGGGCATCAATGACTTCAGCAAAAATGGCAATGCCTCCGCCGAAGCTGTGAAGGCAGGAATGAAGGAGGTTGTGGGCCGAATCAAGTCGCAGCTTCCAGATGTCAGAGTTATTGGGGGCACGCTCACTACAGCCCTCGGCAGTACCAGCGCGGCACACGGTCACGCGGAGCAGAACGCCAAGCGGCAAGAGCTGAATGATTTCATCCGCACATCGGGCCTGTTTGATGCTGTCGCGGACTTCGATGCAGCGACGCTCGACCCCGAGACGGGCGGCATGAAAAAGGAATATGTGGCGGACAGCACAGTGGGCGGGACCGGCGACAAATTGCATCCTAATAGAGCCGGGTATCAAGCGATGGCTGAAAAAATAGATATTTCGCGGTTATTCAAGCCTGAGGCGAATTGAGCCTTTAACTTTCGGCGATACCCCCATACATGCAAACTGCTGGATTGAAATGCATTGTCTGTAAGAGCTGCCGAAGGCTGCGATGCATTTCTCCCGATACACCGCGATCGCAGCCTTCGGCAGCTCCTACAGGCCCTGTGATTGCCGCGAGACAGCGTGGTATCAGGGACACCGGGGCGGCACTCATCTTACTGGCACCGGAGCCAAAAGCGAAAGTGTCCACCTATTCAAGTGGACGCCCTCGCCTTTTAAGCAGTCTTTCTTACGCAGGGATCACGAAGCTTATCGTCTCAGCGCTTATCAAACTCGATCAGAACCTTGCCGATATGCTTTGCAGCCGCAAAATAGGCATACGCCTCAGGCGCTTCGTCGAACTTGAACGTCTTGGCGACTACGGTTTGAATGCCGTTCACTTCAATGGCGCGCAGGAGCTCTTCGAACATTTTCCGGTTGCCGTTAGCGATGCCCCGGATTGTCACGTTTTTCAGGATAAGCGAGACATAGTCAGGTATTGGCGACTGCTGTCCAGGGCTTACACCGATCACAGCAATACGCCCGTTCACTGCCGCTGCCGCGATGGATTGGCCCAACGTGTCCTGACCGCCCGTCTCGATGATAATGTCGGCACCTGCGTTCCCGGTAAGCTGCATCAATTGTGCTGCCCAGTCAGTATGAGTGCGGTAATTGATGGTGATGTCCGCTCCGAGTTGGCGAACAAACTCCAACTTCTCATCGCTTGAAGAGGTCATCGCCACGCGCGCGCCCAGGACCTTGGCGATTTTCAATGCTGCCAACGCCACTCCGCCCGTGCCCAGGCAAAGAACCAGTTCGCCCGGCTTGACCTTGAATACCTCGACCAATGCATTCCATGCGGTCAGCCCGGCGGACGCGAGTGCGGCGACGTCTTTATCCATCAGCGCTTCCGGGACACGGATCAGTGCTGCGCCCGGAAGTACAACTTGTTCAGCAAGCCAGCCGTCGTGGCTGACACCGACATCATGGCTGAAAACGTCAGCGCGAAACGCCCCGTCCAGCCAGTTGGGAAAATGACCGCAGATGACTCGGTCACCTGGTTTGAAATCTTCAACGCCTTCGCCGACTGCAATGACTTCTCCCACGCCCTCGGACACCGGGATACGATGAGGCGCCTGCATAGGGCCGTAAACACCCCGCAGAATCTGGACGTCTCGACTGATGAGGCTCACAAGGCGGGGAGCGATGACAACCTCGCCTGCCCCGGCCGACAATTCCGGGCGGGTAGTCGCGGTCAGCGAGTCCAGACCATTCTGAGCACCTATCTGAAAAGCTTTCATTGGGTAATTCCCTGTTTAGTGAATAAGAACGTGAAGATGTGTCGATTGCAGCAGGCAAGATCGCTGCAGTGAAGCCGCCGTGAGCGTGATGCCCTGATTGACTGCCTCGCTTGAAGCCATACCCTTACCATCATTTGATTAATCAACTGAGTCAGAGGCTGTCTGCAACGTCGAGGCAATGAGGTCGCGTAGCCATATATGAGCAGGATCCCGGTGCAGTCGTTCGGGCCACAACATGAGCATTTCAAAGCCCGGAATGGCGAGTGGCGGCGCCTGGACGTGAAGTGACGGGTCATCTCGGACCAGCCTTTCAGGCACCACTGCAACCAGGTCGCTGTGCATCAATGCAGAGACGAGCGAGTTGAAAGTGGACACTGACAAGACAACTCGTCGTTCCAGACCTTTAGCGGCCAGTGCCTGGTCAGTACTCCCGACGAACCCGGCGCCATTGGGTGACATAACGGCATGTTCGAGCCCGCAGAATGCTTTGAGCGATAGCCTGGTTGCCAAAGCAGGATGATCGCGCCGTCCTGCCAGCACATAGCGTTCGTGAAACAAAAAACGCTGACGCAGCTTTGGCGGTGCGTCATCGCGAGTGTGCAGCGCCAGATCGATCTGGCCGTTCTCCATATCATTGGCAAGGGTGGCGGGATGTTTGTTCAACAGTGCCAGGCGTGTATTAGGGGCCAGGCGCCTGAGCAGTGCCAACGACGGCCAGACTAAAGCAGTCGCGGTGTAATCACTGGCAGCGACCTTCCACGTCTGACTAGAAAGTGCTGGCTCAAAAGTGGCACCAGGATTCAGCGCGCCTTCCAAAGCTATCAGCGCTTCACGCAGTGGCCCGCGCAATTCACGGGCACGCTCGGTAGGCGACATCCCTCGGGGACCGGGCAGCAGCAATGGGTCATCCAGGATTTCCCGCAGTCGACCCAGTTGCAGGCTGACGGTCGGTTGAGCGAGATTGAGCAATCGCGCTGCGCGTGTGACGTTTTGTTCAGACAACAGCGCATCCAGCGTGACCAGCAAATTAAGATCCAGACGACGCAAGGTATTGTGCATGTAAATACCATATGTTTCGGAAATTCATTTCTATCATACCGGGTTCGTCAGTACTGTGAGGCCACCATCCATTCGGAGTTCCTCATGAAGCTACTGCTGATCTACGCCCATCCTGAACCTCGTTCCCTCAATGGGTCGCTCAGGGATTTCGCGATCACTCACCTGGAAACCGCAGGTCACGAGGTCAAGGTCTCGGATCTGTATGCGATGAGTTGGAAAGCGCCTCTTGATACGGACGATGCCCCGGGCTATGACGACGAAAGACCTTTCAACCCGGCAATAGAATCGCAGCGCGTATTCGCCGCGGGCACCCAACCGCTAGATATTGAGAAAGAGCAGGCCAAACTGCTGTGGGCGGACGCTGTGATCTTTCAATTCCCGTTGTGGTGGTTCTCGATGCCCGCGATCCTTAAAGGCTGGGTCGAACGCGTCTACGCCTACGGGTTTGCCTACGGTGTCGGCGAACACAGCGAAAGCCACTGGGGCGATCGTTATGGCGAAGGCAGCATGGCTGGAAAGCGGGCGATGCTGGTGGTCACCATGGGCGGGTGGGAATCCCACTACAGTGGTCGAGGGGTCAACGGTGCACTGGATGATCTGCTCTTCCCTATCCAGCATGGGGTGCTTTTCTATCCCGGGTTCACTGTCATGCCGCCCTTCGCGATCTATAAAACCGGCAAAATGGACGCCGCTCGGTTCGAACAGCTATGCACGGCCTATGCTGCCCGGCTGGACAATCTGTTCGTTGATCAGCCTTTGCCATTTCGTCGCCAGAACGCCGGTGAATATGAAATTCCAGCGTTGACCCTCAAGCCGCATATTGCACCCGGCCGTCATGATTTAGGCATCCACATTGATGAAGACAAGACGGCTGAAGGCTAGAGATGCGCTGGCGTTGAGCGTTCTTTATCAAGCCGTGCAGGCGGCTGTAGCACCGTAGGTAATCGGCAGTAGAGTAAGTCCTTTAAGCACGGTCTTTACTCTCAACGGCCGATTACACCCAGGTGGGTGAAAGTGAAACCTTGTGGCAGCTTCAGGCCGTAGCCAAGCATTCTGTCGAAGCCCGAATGTGCGAGCCATAAAGCACCTACCGCGGCGAGATCAGGAATCGACCCTATCAAACCGGCCGCGAGCAAAGCAGCACCAGTCGCATACAAATGAAGGGAGTTATAGCAATAAGCCCCCACTCTGGGGCCCAACGCATAGCCCAGAATACTCAAGTCGGGCGTGAAAAAAATTGCCAGCAACTCCCACCATGAGAAGTCATGCCCAGTGCGCCAAAAAAGCAGTATGCAAGTGGCAAACAGGAGCCCCCCTTCTACACGTTGCCACAGAACAGTGTGCGATGCCGATGGCGCTAAATGGGACATGAAAGCTCTCCAGGGATTGAGCATTCAATTTTGTACGATACATCTGTAAAACGTAATCGTATAAGATCGCATACCAACCATACAAAAATGGATAGCCCTGTGATTCAGCACGAGCCAAGCTGGGAATGGTATCGGACCTTTCTTGCCGTACTCGAGACCGGCTCATTGTCGGCTGCAGGGCGTAACCTGGGCATCAGTCAACCCACAGCGGGCCGTCACATTGACGGCCTGGAATCTGCTCTTGGCCTGAAGCTTTTTACTCGTTCATCAGATGGATTCAGTCCCACCAGTGCCGCTTATGAAATCGCGCCTTACGCCCACAGCCTGGCAGCAATGTCGGCGGCTTTGTTGCGCAAGGCAAGTGAAGGCAACACCGATGTCCGTGGGACGGTGCGTCTGACAGTCAGCGAAGTGATCGGCGTTGAAGTCTTGCCGCCGGTTTTGTCGGCATTGCGTAACCAGCACCCTGAGTTGGTTGTTGAGATGATGCTCTCTAACCAGGTTGATGACCTGCTGCGTCGGGACGCAGACATCGCGGTTCGGATGCACAGGCCCACTCAGAATGCGCTAATCGCAAGGCATGTCGGTGGAATAGAGGTCGGGCTATATGCTCATCGCAGTTATCTGGCTATCCACGGTAGTCCCTGTTCACTCGAAGAGCTGAGTAGCCATACGCTCATTGGCTTCGACCGAGAGAACGCCTTTATTCGAGGATTCCTGAAACAGTTCCCGATATTTGCGCGCGCGGGCCTGGCATTTCGTGCCGACAGTGAACTTGCGCAATTGGCAGTCATGCGAGCCGGTTTCGGCATTGGCGTGTGCCAATCGACAATTGCATCCCGCGACTCAACGTTGATGCGGGTGCTTGCGTCAGCCTTTTCGGTGCAGATGGACACGTGGGTCGCGATGCATGAAGACCTCCGTAACAGCGCTCGCTGCCAGGTTGTATTCAATGCCATCGCGGAAGCGTTACGCGAGCATTCGCAGAACAGCCAGGTACTTCGCTAAATGCTTATTAATAGGGTCACGCGGTCAGGGTTCTGAATGAGCTTACTCAGCCACCGCCAATTTAGAAGGAGTATCGAATGGATTTACGAACGTTGCTATTAAGCGGCGACTATCAGTTCGAATGCGATCCGCCAGCTGCGGAATCTTCCATCGAAGCTCTGATCGCCGCAACTCCCGCCCCTCTGCCGTGTGAGTATTTAGAGTTGCTCCGTCTGAGCGACGGCGGCGAAGCAGATATGTCGGGATATCCACGCTACGTCCGTATTTGGTCAGCGTTGAAGGCGATCGAGAACAATCGTGATTACGAGGTCGCAAAGTGGTTGCCGGGATTTATTGGATTTGGAGACAACGGTGGCCCGGATATGATCGGGTTCGATACACGCTCAGGACCACCCTTCCCAGTATGCTCAGTCATGTTCGTCCCGATGGAGTGGGAAAGTGCCATGGGCACCGTACCAAATTTCGATATATTTATTCGGCAGTTGCTAAAGCATGGCGACATCAACGACTAGCTTTTAGCGTTTCAAACATCGCCTCGGCCGCCAGGGTATGGACTTTGCGGGTCGGGTGCCATTCATCCCAATAGTAATGGGTATCTGGACTTTCACACACAGGCTTGACGTCCGGATACGTCGGCTGGCAAGGGGTGTCCAGATCCTTGAAACCTGCAACATCGGGTGCTGCGCGAAGCTTGTTGCTGAAGGCCAGGTGATCAAAATAGATGATATTAACGTTTCTGGCTTTCGCTGTTTTTGCCAACACGGCTGGCAGCTTCTGCTCGAGTACTCTTTGATATCGTGCTGCATGGTTGACTTGATTACCTTGCACCACAGCCGGCACATGACTCAAATCCGTACTTCCCACAACCATTACGTGCTTCGCGCCTGCTGTAACCAATGTCTCGGTAGCGTTCTGTATGTTAGCCACGCTTTTCTGGCTGAGCACATCAATCGACTCGGGGTGCGAAAAGTCGGCCCATTCGAAAAAGTCGTTAGCTGAAACGAAAATGAAATAGAGCGCATTCGGATCAGCTTTGTGTGTAGGGGTTGCTTTCAGGTGATCGTTGATTTGCCCGAAAACTCCGGTATTACGAAACGGCTCCATCCAGGCGTAGTAGTTTCCGTTACCGCTTTTGGCTCCGCCAATCGCGTAGTCAGTCAAGGGCACGTTCAAGGTATGGGCCAGACTCTCGACGGCAGTGGGACCATTGCTCCACCGCCCCTCCCAATACAAAGAGCCAGGCAGCTCTTGCGCATCTTTGACCTTCTGCATGGACAGTGTTCGAGTGAAGTTCTGACCCGCGCCATTGTCAGAGTAGCTGTCACCGAATGCATAGAGGTGGTCGAAGGTAGGAGCGCCAAAGGCAGTTGATACAGTCAGTGCCAATAGAGCGGCCAAGCAAACGCGTCGATTCATTGAAAGTCTCCCGGATCTAACCTGAGACTACCAAATGGAACGCGTTGTCTGACGATAATTACGACCTGTTTTTACCTGACACCGTAGAGATTGACCTGTTGGCGACCCATAGCCAAATCCACCGAGCGGTGGAATTTTATCGTGCACCGGGTTCATTAGGTATATACGCCCCGGCTTCTCCGCGCACCTCTCGCGAATTCAAGATTAAGGCGCCCAGGTTGGCCAACGCCCACCAGTGCATCGTCCCCCCCTCCTCTGCCAGTCGCACAACGAGGGCATCGGTGTCGCTAGCTTGTAACTGATACTTTAGAGTGAAGGTAAATTCCACCTCTACTACTCCGAACTACGGGGATTGCTTGGCTATTTTGAGCTGTTTCCCGCTGAGTTTGCTCTTTTTCAGCTTCAAGCCTTCACGCTCGCAGGTGCAGCTATCAACGGCTCTGTAAGCTGGGCAGCGTGATGGGTGAGCGATCAGGCGGCATTTGAGCTGATCTATCATCCACTCTTGGGCCTGATCCATCTGTCGCATCATTGCGGCAAACTCTTCCGACGTGAGCAGCCTCGGTGTGTTGTCTTGCTCCACATCGTCTTCACCAATCACTTATGAGGACTGCTTTTCCGGTTATGGTCGATGACCAGATTAGCAAATCTTGTGAGGTCATTGATTGCGCCCTGACCGTTACGATCTAAGTGAAGCCCCATCATCCCGACCAACCTCGGCCCATCCTGGTCGCATCTCTTAGAGTCACCAAGCATCAATACGCGTCCCCGCCCGCCCCCGAAGTGGTGTCCCGGCTCCACGTCCATTTGGCTACAAATTGATTGATATATGACTGGATCTGGCTTGATGGCTCCCACCTCATAACTGAATGCGTACCCATCCAAATTTGGGAAGAACTCTTTGATGACAGGGCCGTACGGGCTGGCCAAATTCGAGCAAATACCCAGTTTCACGCCTGCGCCTTGCAACCGCGCCATGGCCTCTAACGCATCGGGAAATGGCTCAATAGACGCGAGTTCCAGTTCCAGTGCTCGGGTTAGTTCTTGACGCTTCGATGGCGAGAGAGAGATGCCCAGCTGCGACGCCATTTCGACGAACGACAGGTTCGCAGTCATCAGGAAATGAGTGCCGCCCAACGTGAGATCACAGCCTTGCCGGCGCCCCTCTCGTATCAGCTCGCGATACGGATTCAACCGGCGGTTGATCCGCACAATTGTTCCGAATGCGTCCAGCACCACCCCGCCGATCATTGTGCCTGCTGCACTTGGTGAGGTCGCTTCCATTCCTACTCCCTTTCTCTCTCAAAATGACCGCACGACGGCTGAAAGAGACATGGACTTCCGGCGCCCATGCCCGAGCAAAACGTACAGCTTGGACTCAGTTTGAAAAAACATGTCGTCCGTAAAATCAATCAACGGTGTCGACCGAAACCAATGCGATCTAGAAGTAGATGAACTGTCGAACAGCACGTTAAAAACTAGCAACATTGTCGGCTTTTTCCCCTCGGCGGCCAGCGCTTCGATGACGAGGTCAGGCGCTTCCAGGTCGAGCCATACCCACTCGCCGACGATGCAAAAACTGCTGTCTGGAAACTGCTCTCGCGTGACTTGAATCGCATCCTCAAGCTCCATTTCACATCCCGACATCACAACGCTCGGCCCGATCATTTGCCGTACATCAAAGTCCTTCATGAATAATCCTTAGGTGATCCCCGGGCAATTGCGACCACACATATCGGAACGTTAGCCCCGTTGTCATCCGCCCTATTCCAAATATCGCGATGGCTAAAGGACTGGAAGCGTGCACGCTCGGCGCGCGCTGGTTAACGAACGTTTTCAGATGAGCTACTCACCGAGCGACCAAGCTCTTCCTCGATATCACGGAACACGCTTTCGAGACAGGGATGACGCGCTGAACCACTTAGCCCTCGAACCAAGGCTAGGAGCTCTCGCGCCTGGGCAACAGACATTTGTAGATCACAGTAAATAGTGCTGGAGGCGTCGTTCAACGCCGCGATACCGCCTAGCTGAATCGGTTGGTCAACCATCAAGTAGCGCCTCCCTCGGCATGCTCAGTTACCAGGACGTAGTGATCCGCACGATCCAAGGTTTGCAGGAGCTTGAAAGCGCCTCGGGTGGCGATCTGGTGAACTGGTTGTGTTGCCACCGTCATACCATCTGAAACCATTCCAGACTGATCACAGAACACTGTCGCCGCGAAGCGATCCCCGACACGAGCTGCGTTGACCAGATAGGCGTCTACAAGAACACCCCAGTCGTGACTCATCGCCTGCATAACCTCGCTCGGCAGCCTTTCTTTTTTCATCGTTTCAGAACGAGGAAGTGCGCCCCCAGCGAAAGAGATAACGTTTGATTTCAAAGCACACGCACTCCTCAGATTTCAATTTCGAAGAAAGGATCAAACCCCGTTGACTCACCGGGGTAACCGCGCGGATTTGAAACAATTCGGCAACCACCCAGCTCTACGTCGACATATTCGTGTGTGTGGCCAAAGACCCACAGATCCGCTTGCTGCATCAATTGCGGCCAGTCATTGGTGTAGGCGGCATTGAGGTGCCCCTCATGCTTGCTTCCCACGACTGCCGAAGACGGCGAATGGTGGGTGACGACAATCGTTTTGCCCTCAAAAGGCTTCGCAAGCTCTTGGGTCAACCAAGCTTTAGCGATCTGGTTTCGGCTTATTAGATCAGTCGGTCTAAGGCGCCGGTATCCAGCGTCGATGCGAATGTAGTTGAAGTCGTTCATGCGTTCCCAGGCCATCCGGCTTGCTGCCACTTGGTCTCCGGTAGAGGTGAAATCAGTCCACGCCGTGCTCCCCAGTATCCTAATGTTGCCAATTACGAGGGACTGATTGTCGAGCACATGCACATGAGGCGCGGCAGCATCTCTCATTTTCTGAAGAGTTCGGTCGATGTGGCCGTCATAAAATTCATGGTTGCCGCTGATGTAGAAGGTCGGACAGGTGAACGTCTCATTGGCCCATTTGATGCCCCGGCTTTTTTTGTCAATGTCCCCGGCCAAGATCACCAAATCGACGCACGGATCAAGAGCAGGAGGGACAAAATGCTGAAATTCAATGTGCAGGTCTGAGTAGATACGAAGCTTCATCAGCGGTTCCAAATCTTGTACTGCGCCTACTAGCTGGCCGTGAGCGGGAATATTATGTGCCCGGAGCAGTCGACGCGCTTAAGTACGGGTTAACCAATAATTGATGTTTTACTAGCTCTACTATTGCAGCCGTGCCACCTTCGAAGCAGGCGCACTGATCCCCCGTTTAGGGCGGGGCCGATGACTGCTCAGCCTTGAATGCCCACATTATTAAATATATAGATTTGAGTGAGCATTGGCAAACGCGGCATATCATTCCCTTTGTGCGGGACTACTGATGATGTCATTACGTTTGGCGTTTGCTACCGCGATGAAATTCGTAAGAGCGCACCGTCCACTCCTCCAGCAGGACGTATCCGGTGGTGTGACGCTAGGACGGATCAGCCAGCTCGAATCGGGTAAAAACAGCGCAACGCTGGAGACTACAAAACAGGTCGCTAAGGCAATGCATATGGCGACCACCTCTTTCGTTATTTGCCGGGTCTCTGCGCAGTGGCAAAAGAGCGGCAGCGATCCCGTCGGCACGCATCAACGGACATGATCCATACACCTTAAAGATGTCTCACACGCCTGCCGACGTAGCGGGCGAATGAAATCGATCAGTTGCTGCCGCCTACGTGGCAATCGGTTTAAACGCGCAAGACTAATACGTTGGGGGCAAGGAAGGCGTGCGGGTGTAGAGATAAACCAGGCAATAGCCGGACGACGGCAGCGAGTCCGCCGTCATGATTTGAGGAGTTAAAGCCTCGGGCGTTGAAGTCTCAGGACGATTCTTAAAGTGTATCCTTGCCGCTGCCTATTATTTGGTCGAGGCCTACCGCCGCGGTCTCCACAACTGCGAGCAGCCTTTCTTCATCCCAACCCTCCTTCGCCGCAGCCGACATGCCAAGCATGGCCACGGATACATAGTCTACGACGTGGCTAGCAGCGGGAATCCCAGATGCTTCGAGAAACGCCATCACTTTTGCACGGTTCTCGTCTGCGATTTGCTTTGCAGCTATTCCCGACTCAGTGGCTCCGGCCTTCGCATGCTCCAAGATAAAACAACCTCGGCGATTCGGATGAACTGCGTAGGCATGTGCCGCAGCCCTAAGCATGTCCCTCAATGCAGTCTGCGGTGCTTTTTCCGGGATCAAAAAACTGTCGAGCGGCACAACAGTCGCGGAGTAATGCCTCAAAGCATCGTTGAAAAACGCACCCTTGCTGCCGAAGGCCGTATAGAAGCTCGGCGGAGTAATGCCAATCGCTTCGGTCAGCGATGCGACGCTGACGTTCTCATAGCCATGCTCGTGGAACAGATGCTGTCCGACCTGGATGGCGTCCTCAAGGACGAATTGGCGCGGTCGCCCACGGGTTCGTTTATTTACGTTAATGGACATTACATAATCCGTTTACTTTGGGATTTATGAATACTATAGTGGTTGTTAACGTAAATATCCATGCTACCAGCAGCGCTCTGCACGGCAGCCAGTACGCCAATTGCGAGGAAAATCATGCAGCCCTCCCCATCACAAAGCCTGTCCAATGAGGCTCCTGCCAGGAGCTCCGGACTACCTATCGCGGCACTGGCTGGCCTAGCCGCCGCAGGCTTTCTATGCATCGTCACTGAGACACTACCCGCCGGTTTGTTGCCCAGCATCGCCTCTGGCCTTCAAATCTCTAAAGCTATTGCAGGGCAGCTTGTCGCTGTATACGCACTTGGATCGCTGTTGGCGGCAATCCCACTCACGAGCCTGACCCAAGGCTTGCGCCGCAGACCTGTCTTGCTGGCAACGATCATCTGCTTTGTTATCGGCAACACGTTGACCGCGATGGCTGAGTCAATCGGTGTCGTACTGATCGCACGATTCATAGCAGGATGTGCGGCAGGGTTGGCGTGGGGAATACTTGCGGGATACGCACGTAGCATCGTACGTCCCGAACAGACTGGGGCGGCAATGGCGGTCGCGATGGTAGGTGTGCCCCTGGCGCTATCGTTGGGCGTACCGCTGGGGACGTTCCTGGGGAGCTTGGTAGGGTGGCGTGGATCGTTCCTCATTCTATCGGCACTTGCTGTCACGTTGATCGGTTGGATCATGGTGAAAGTTCCAGATGCTCCTGGCCGAACAGGCGACAACCGCCCCTCGCTCATAGGCGTCATCAGAACCAAGGGCATCCTGCCGATCCTTCTTGTCATTCTGGCCTGGATGACTGCCCACAACATTCTCTATACCTACATCGCGCCGTTCTCGACTGCCTCGCAATCGCGGGTCGATCTAGTGCTGCTGGCGTTCGGAATAAGCTCGCTTGTTGGCATATGGGTAGTCGGGCGTTGGGTCGACCGGATGCTCCGCCTGATGGTGCTTGCATCAATCGGTTCGTTCGCATTAACCGCTGTGCTCTTGAGTATTGCTGGAGAGCAGAGCATCGCGGTCTATCTGGGCGCCATCGTCTGGGGCCTGGGTTTCGGCGGCGCGGGCGCCATGATGCAGACAGCGTCAGCTGATGCCGCCGGCGATGGCGTCGACTTGGCCCAGGCCATGGTAACCACTGCGTGGAACCTGGCAATCGCGGCAGGCGGAGCTGTTGGCGGGGCGCTCCTTACGCAAGGTGGTACGTCCATGTTGCCGCCCACTGTCGCCATTCTCGCACTGCTCGCTTTTGTAATAGCACTGGCAGCACGTCGCTATGCCTTTCCTCCCGGTAGTCGCGCTCAACAAGATCGCTGATCGCCCAATCATTTATCGTCCCACTAGGTGAAAAACATGAAGCTCCACGCAATTGCACTAGCCGTTGCTGCGCTCGCTATGGGTGTAACTCAGGCCAACGCAGCACAAATCAATCCTGCACCGCCCCCAGCTGTCAGCGCCCAACAGGCAGAGTTTCCGATACCCGAAGGTTTTACCAGCGCCTATGAGACTGTTGACGGTGTGAAGTTGCATTTCGTACGTGGCGGCAAAGGCCCCCTTGTGCTGCTTGTCCACGGCTTCGGCCAGACATGGTATGAGTGGAATAGCCTCATGCCGCAACTCGCAGAACGCTATACGGTCGTAGCAGTCGACCTGCCAGGTCTTGGCCTGTCAGCGCCGCCGAAAACGACTTACACCGGAGTGGATGTTTCGGAGTATCTGCACAAGCTTGCCAAGCGGATCAGTGCGGACAAGCCCTTCTATCTTGTTGCACACGATATTGGTATCTGGAACAGCTATCCAATGGTTGCCCGCCATCCAGGGGACATCGTGAAGGCTGCGTTCATCGAAGCGACCATTCCTGACGACACGCTCTATTCGCTGCCAGCCTTTGTCGCTACCGGAGAGGCACCTGGATGGCACCACAGTTTCTTCGCAGCCTCGGGTCAGTTGGCCGACGCAATGGTCAAAGGAAACGAGCGGCAGTTCCTGACGCATTTCATTCGTCACCATGCCAGCAACCAAGCGGTGTTCACTGATGAACTGTTAGACGGTTATGTGCGGTCATACTCTAAGCCCCAGACTTTCCACCACGCATTTGAATATTATCGTGCGCTTCCCCAATCGATTAAGCAGAACGAGAAGCTGGTGGCTACTAAGTTAACAATGCCTGTACTCGCGGTTGGCGGTGGGGGTAACGGCGGGTTCGGTGCTCAGCAGCCTGAGAACATCCGCCGCTACGCCACTAATGTTGAATCGCACGTGTTGCCAGATTGCGGCCATTGGGTTCCAGAGGAGTGCGCTCCAGCGTTGAACCCTTTGATCAACTCCTTCCTGGATCGACCATAGGGCGGAATGCGCAATGTCTAGCAATGTACGTGGCATAGATCATATAGGCATCACGGTTCCAGACATTGAGGCAGCAACCCGGTTCTTTCACGCGGCCTTCGATGCAGCTGTCGTCTACGACACAGTGGTCGATGGCCAACCGCGTCGCCCCCCCGAAGAACTTGCCGCAACGGTAGCGCTGAAAGAAGAGCAAAGAATCGTGGCGACTCGCATGATTCGTCTCGGTGACGGTGCCAATATCGAGCTGTTTGAGATCGAAGGTGCGGCACCGGGCGTCGAGGGAATAGGCTCTATGGGGCTTCAGCACTTCGCCGTTTACTGTGATGATCTTGCCCAGGTGCTCCATCGTGTCTCGGCTGCAGGAGGCACTCCGCTTCGCGGGCCGAACGCACTTTTTGGTATCGAAAAAGGAACAGGCAATTCTATGCATTATGTCCGAGCGCCATGGGGCTCGTTGATAGAGTTGATCTCAATCCCCACCGCTACAGGGCCGAGCTGCGAGGTAGATCGTTGGAAACCTTCGTGAGCTAGATTTTGCTTAAACAGCCAGCCTGCAAGTATTTCTCGGTGCAGGCTGGTGCAACTATGGCTCTGAAGCTGTTTCGCCAGCTTGTACCGGGAGACAGCATGACGGTCAGTGCGGTCTCGACCATCAAAGCGTAAAGGTGGCGGTGTCGTTCCGGCTACGGCCCTCAGATGAACGACAGTCAGGCGACTTACCCTATCGCGCCCAGCCCTCACCCACTCGAATTCCTTGAAGTGAAAAGTCTTGCAGCAGGCGTCTGCGGCTAAGACTCGCCGGAATTTTGAAAATATTTCGGTAAGCCGCATAGAGACCAAACGGAATAATCACCAGACCTATCCCAAAAGTCGCAGTCGCAGCAATTATCCCTGCCGGTATGCACCCGATGCCGTAAACGATGCCCATGAATAAGCCCGACCTGGCAAGGTCGCGAACCTCATCAAGATCGTATTCAATCACTCCGCTTTTGGTTTCAAAAGCAACAATCACAACAGCAGATTTGCTGATGTGTTTGATGTACCACGTTCGAAGCACATCACTGGCGAGCGCGCCTTTGCGATCCAGGTATTTGGGGATAACCAAGTTTTTATAGTAAAAAATTTTGCCAGACTCATCCAACAACCTGACTTTCCTATAGAGGAAACCGGATTTTTCAGATCCTTGAAGTTCATAGTTTTTGACGGTGACTGTGATTTTTTTGAGATCCGACATCTGGCCTTCTCCTTAATGCCTATTTGCTCAAGCAATGAATTTGATGGGTGACGTTCCAGGCCTTTCACGTCACTGATGAGGACGCGCTGAAAGCCTTTCACCGAAGACCGCTCCACTTTCAAGGGCTGCAACAGGCCCATGATTATGATGGCTAAACGCCCGATTAGATCAATATATAGATTTGTTCGATCATGGGCAATCGCGGCATACCGTCAGCTTTTGGAATAGCTGAATGTCAATTCAGGATGGCTTCGCCGCAGCGCTGAGGTGGATTCGGGTGACCAAGGGACTGACCCAGAAAGATGTCAGCACAACTGTGGCTGCGTCCCACGTCAGTCAACTCGAAGCAGGCAAAACATCTCCAACAGTTAAGGTAGCTGGAGACCTAGCCCTGGCGCTCGGACTGTCACCTTCCGCACTGCTGGCTGCCGCTTCGGCCTCTGATCAGGGCATTACGCCAAGAGCAGTGCTTGTGCAGGCAATTGACGACTTGGAGAGTCTCGGACTTATCGACACCGTGGCGCCGGCATCCGCGCAGAGTACTGATAGCCCTCACCCTACCTCCGCGCGCGCAGCTGTTATACGAGCTCATGTTCAGGAACGGAAGTCTCAGGGATTAACCCAGGTGGAGGTAGCGAGGGATCTGGGGGTTCCGAGGTCGACGGTTCAGCGGCATTGGCACTGAAGTCATGGTCGTTTGCGATGATCAAGCCATGAGGTGGTTTGCAGCTTAATTGCTCGCCTACCCGCGAGCAGCACTACCCTGTAATCTTGGCCGCATACCACGCTGTTTGCGGCGCTGACTCCGGGCTTACATGCCAGATTGGAGCTTAAGTCGAGATAAGTGAGTAATCTGCTCGACGCAATTACTCTCTGCCCTTCCATGAGCAAGCCATAGTTGATAAAACCTGGCTGTTGAGCAGATACCCCTGCTGGATACCCAATGGCATAGGGCTGACACGAGCAGAGGCCGCCAAACGTCTTGAGATAAGCCGCCAGACTATGAACAGGCACGCTCGACAAAGAGATGCTTGAGCTGACTGATCATCGCCCCAGAAAGATCTACTCCAGCTCAATTTCCACCTGTAGAGTCAGCATTAGTAATAACGCCTCATCCCCTTTGCCCACTCGGCCTGCTACATAAGGAACCATCATGGACGATCGTTTCACCTACGCCCAGTTCTGGCGCTGCGCCCTTCAGGTCAATCCGTTTTCATACCATGGTGCGTATCGAGGCACCGATCACCAGCTGGACGAAGCCAACTACAACCAAGCGCTCCTCCAGAAGTGCCAGGAACTCGACATCAAGGTAGTCGGGATCGCAGACCATGGAAGTGTCGCGGCGGTGGATGCATTGCGTCAGGCATTGACCCCGCACGGGATCGTGGTGTTTCCAGGCTTTGAAATTGCCGCGAGTGACAAGACTCACTTCGTCTGCCTGTTTCCTGAAGACACCTCGGTGCAGTCACTTGAGCGCTACCTGGGAAACCTTGAGCTGCTGGATCCTCAAGAGCGTATTCTACCGTCGCAGTTAAGCTCTATCAAACTGATCGACAAGATCGAGCAGATGGGGGGATTTATCTACGCCGCCCACTGCACACACGACAGTGGGCTGTTAAAAAACCGCCTGAGCCACGTCTGGAAGCATCCTACGCTCAGGGCGGCCCAGATCCCCTTCTCCGTTGAAGATCTGGCCGGTGAAGAGAGCGACTTCTACCGTCGTGTGCTTCTGGGCAGAGATGACGCGTATCGAAGAGACAAGCCCATCGCAGTCATCAACGCAAAAGATGTCGCCAAGCCTGAAGACCTTGAGAAGCCCAACGCAACGTGCCTCATCAAGATGACTCGCCCGACCTTTGCGGCTTTCAGGGTCGCATTTCTCGATCCCGAGTCACGCATACGCCTGAACTCCACTGAGGCAAAAAGCCCAATCGGCCGGTTGATCAGCATGAGCGTGGCCGGCGGCTACCTTGACGGAGTGCATGTCAGTTTCTCTGACCATCTAAACACGGTCATTGGAGGCCGGGGCACGGGCAAATCAACCCTTATCGAATGTGTGCGCTTCGCTCTCGATTGCAAGCCCAAAGGAAAACAGGCGCAGAAGCTGCACAGCGATATCATGAAGGAAAACCTAGGTCTGGAAGGTGGCCGCGTAGAACTGACATTGGTTTCGTCTTCACAGAACGGCCGGAGGTACAGCATCAGCCGCCGCTACGGCGAGCCTCCAGTGGTTCGAGACGAGCACGGAGCTGTTTCGACCATGACGCCTAGCGATGTGATGCCAGGGATCGACATCTATGGTCAAAACGAGATCTATGAACTCGCCCAAGACGAATCCAGCCGCATACAACTACTCGAACGATTCCTGCCAGAGGAAGGTGATTACAATTTCAAGCGAGCTGACGCCCAGCGTCGGTTGAAGGCAAATCAGCAGAGCATTTCTGAAACACTCGGGGACATCGACGATCTGAACACACAGGTCAATCGCCTACCCAACCTGGAAGAACAGTTGAGCGGGTTCGATGATCTGGGCGTAAAAGAAAAGCTGGCCAAGAACTCTTTGCTCGCCCGCGAACGTGAGTTAGCCAAGAGCGCCAAAGAGGCGATTGGCAGCGTTCAAACCGCAGTACCGACGTTCAGCGAGCACTTCTCTGACCTTTCGTTTATCAGTGACGAGATGCTTGAGGGCGTGCCCGACATCGATGCTCTGATCGCCATGAGGGGTACGTTGGAAAAGCTCACAGCGGACTGCGCAGTTCACCTTAAGGCGATGCAGACGCTCGTGGACGCAGCGGTGCAGGTGTTCAATACTCAGCATGACGCCTGGGAGCAGCAGATCAAACAGCATGACGCGGAGCTTGAGAAAGAGCTACGTGCCCTCCCCGACGCCGCCGGCAAAACAGGCCAAGCCATCGGTGCGGCATACCAGCGGGTGCAAGAGGACATTGAGCGCATCAAGCCACTGAAGTCCAAGCTACCAACCCACCAAACGCAGCTTGAGCAGCACGAACAGGAGCGTCGAAATGTGTTGGCTGAGCTCTCTGATCTGCGGGCTGAGCGCATTGGCGCATTGGTGAAGGCCGCGAAGAAAATGAGCAAGCGACTTCAGGGCAAGCTCAAAATTGAGATCGTTCCTGATGCGGACAGATCCCCTATCGTGCAATTCCTACTGGGCTGCAAGCTCGACAACATCGGCGAAAAGCGCCTTGGCTGGATTGGCGCAGCTGAATCGATCACACCCATGTCGTTGGTTAAATCCATTAGAGAAGGCGCTGGCGTCATCTACCTCGACTGGGGCACACCGCAGATTGTGGCCGATGCTCTTGCCAAACTGCAGCCATCTCAAATCATGGAGCTCGAAGCACTGGAATTGGCCCACAGAGTCGATATTTCCCTGAACGTCGCTCATGGCGACGCCGAGCCGGCATTCAGGCCGTTGAGCAAGCTATCCACGGGACAGCAATGCACGGCGATCCTTCATATGTTGTTGCTCGACAATCCAGACCCGCTGCTCATGGATCAGCCCGAAGACAACCTGGACAACGCATTCATTGCGGAGAGGATCGTCGCTGAATTGAGGGATGCGAAGACTTCCAGGCAGTTCTTGTTCGCTACCCACAACGCGAACATCCCTGTCTTCGGTGATGCCGAATGGATCGGGGTTTTCACTGCAGAAGAAAAGCGGGGATCTCTGACCTTGGAAGCTCAAGGGTCGATTGATGTCCCCGCGATCCGAGACCAGGTAGCGAAGATACTTGAGGGTGGCCGAGCCGCTTTCATTCAACGTAAAGAGAAGTACGAGTTTTAGGTCGCCATCACTTTTGCAGCGAAACCTAATGACCGAGGGTAATGGCAACCCGCTCCAATGACATTACTTTCTACTACTCCTGCCGTTTTATTTAACGGTTCGAGCAGGCCTCTCTGATTATTCGCAAGCGCTTACGGGCCTCACTCTAAAAGCTATAGGTATTGCCAAAAACCCTTTCGCTCAGCATGCTCGCCTGCTGATTTGGAGGGGTTATGAAGGCGTTCAAGAAGCACGCTGTGCGTTTGATGAAAGACGATCAAGCGTAAGCGTCTGCCAAAGTCACCTTGTATGACTCAGAACGGTATAAGCAGTCCTTCAGAAAGCCGTAGGACGGCTGATAATCCATGGCCTGACCTCATCCGGCGTCATGAAAAGCCTCGTTTATCGCGTTGAGCAAAGTAGCCCTTATAGGCGCGTCACCCTCTCACCTACCAATCCTCAAATACCCGAAAGTCATTCTCTCGGGCATTTGAGCATCCGGTAAAAAAACTTGTAACTCAGTTCACCTTGAACCGTCCCACCAGCCCCTGCTGTTGCTCGGCCAAGCGGGCTAACTCGCGGCTGGTGACGGCGGTTTGTTCAGCACCGGCGCTGACCTGGATAACCAGAGTGTTGATGTCGTTTACGTTGCGGTGGATCTCCTCGGCAACCTGACTCTGTTGTTCTGCCGCCGAGGCGACCTGTATGTTGCTGTCGCTGATGGTCGCGATGCCCTCGGCTATTTCTTCTAGCAACTCCCCTGCGCGCACTACGTTGCTCGCGCCTTCTTGAGCCTTCCCTAGAGTTTCCTGCATGGAAGTGGCGGCACGGTCGGAGCCGGATTGCAGATTGGCGATCATCTTCTGGATACTGACGGTGGAATCCTGAGTCTTTTTGGCCAGATTCCGCACCTCATCGGCGACCACGGCAAATCCACGACCCTGCTCACCGGCACGGGCAGCCTCAATGGCAGCGTTCAAAGCTAGCAGATTGGTTTGCTCTGCTACACCACGAATCACATCCAAAACCGAGGAGATGGAATAGCTTTCACCCTTGAGCTCCTCAATGATTCGGGATGTTTGTTCGGCCTGAACCTCAAGCCCTTTGATCAAGCTGATGGTGTTCTCGATTTCAGCCTTGCCCTGCATAGTGCTGGCATTAACGCGCTGCGACATCTCTGCGGCGTCGGTAGTGCTGCGCGCCACGTCTTTGACCGTGGCGCTCATCTCGCTGATGGCAGTGACCACCTGATCGGTGCCTTGACGCTGCTGGACGACGTTATTGCTAGTTTGCAGGGCCACAGCCGAAGACTGCTCGGCGGCGGTCGCGACCTGCGCCGTGGCACTCCCGATCTCACGGATCACTTCACCGATCTGTATTGCCATGTTATCCAGGTTACGCGAGATCTCGCCAAACTCGTCTCTGCCGGTGTAACTGGTTCTGGCAGTTAGGTCACGCGTGGATAGCGAAATAAGGGTGCGGTTCACGTCGACCACAGCGATTTTGATATTGCGAATAATCACCGAAGCGAGCCACAGCACCGCAATCAACATCAGAATGACGGTGGCTATTGCGACATACAGACTGCGCTGGGCATCGGTACGCGCGACATTGGCTAGGCTCACGACCGTCTGGCCCAGTTCAGCCTCGACCTGAGCCATCATGTCGATACGGCTGGTGGAAAGGTTGAACCAGTCTTCGGGTTTGATATTAAGCGGATCGCCTAGAGGCGTATCAAATCCGAGTTTTTGCAGGCGAGCTACATCGACGGATGCGGGCTGTTGTAGAACCGCATCCAGCTTATTTTTGAACACGGCAGGAGCCCAGCGTTGAAAGGCCTCGAAATAGCCGGAGAACTCGCCCATGTTGCGGCTGAAACGTGACAACAGCGGCGCATCAAAACGGTTTTGGTTGAATGCCAGGCCAAGCAGTACACGCTCTCGACCAGAGCGCTCTTTCATGTCTACGAACTGATTGAGTGAACTCAGCCCACGCAGGATTTCCGGATCCTCAATGCTGGTTTCCAGTGAGTAAGAGAAGCCGATCAAATTTTTGATAAGATCGGTGAATCGGGTGCCGGACTCGCCGTTATTGATTGCGAGCGTGTCCACCTGCTGACGCAGTCCGGCCAAACCATCAATTGCGCGCAGCATCTTGTCAGGCGCGATAAGACCCTCGGTCGATTGCGCATGCATCGCGCTCACCGCACGGTCGGTTTCTTGGCGTAAGACTTTCAACTTGTCCTGCATCGTCTTACCACCGCTGCCCAGAAACACGCCGCTTGCGCCGCGCTCACGCTGGATAGTGGTTACTACGTCACTGAGTTTCTGCGCGGTGCCGGTAGCGGTGACCGCTCGGTTCATCTCGCTCAGTGTCTCTCGTTTGTCAGCTACAAAAATCCCGGCGAAGACCAGAAAGCCCAACAGGGGAAACATCAAAATAAGCAGTAGCTTTGTACTCAAAGGAGCATTTCTAAGCATGGCAGGCCTCAGGGCTTGAAGATGTTGTTTAAAGCTATCCAAGGCGAACGTTCTATGAAGTCGACGTCTGATAGAGCCCAGGATGGTTCAGTAGTAGCCTGCCGTAGCCAGTTTTTTCTCCGTTCGGAATGTTTCGGCTGAAACCAGCAAAGCTTTACCTGTAGCTAAGCAGGCGCCCAGCTATGTGGTAGCAGTCGCTCGATCTCGCTGGCCCGCTGCGTCGGCAGCTGCGTCAGCACATCCTTGAGATAAGCATACGGGTCATGCCCGTTCATACGTGCCGACTGGATCAGGCTCATGATCGCCGCCGCCCGTTTGCCGCTGCGCAGCGACCCAGCAAACAACCAGTTCGACCGCCCAAGCGCCCACGGCCGGATCAAGTTCTCGATCTGGTTGTTGTCGATGGGCACAGCACCATCGTCCAGGTAGCGCGTCAGCGCTACCCAGCGTTTAAGGCTGTAATCCAGGGCCTTGGCCGTAGCAGAGCCCTCGGGCACAAGTTCGCGTTGGGCCAGCATCCACTCATGCAGTTTTTCAGCGATGGGCACCGCCGTTTCCTGGCGTAATCGCCAACGGTCTTCGTCGCTCATTTCCTTAGCGTGTCGCTCGACTTCGTACAGCCCGCCAATCGAGTGAAGCGCCTGCTCAGCCAACTGGCTTTTATTCGCGACGTGCAGGTCGAAGAACTTGCGGCGCGCGTGGGCCATGCAGCCGATTTCGGTGATGCCCAGCTCGAAGCTTGCCTTGTAGCCGGCAAAGTCGTCACAGACCAGCTTGCCGCTCCACGTGCCCAGGAAGTTACGCGCATGTTCGCCGGCACGGCTGGGGCTGAAGTCGTAGACCACGGCCTTGAGTGCCGAGAATGGCGTGCTGCTATAGGCCCAGACGTAAGCGCGGTGGGTTTTCTTCTCTCCTGGAGCCAGCATTTGTACCGGTGTTTCATCCGAGCGCGGGATGGCAAGGCCGGCACGGCCGAAGATCTTTTCCTGTCGATAGAGCGGCAGGTGGTCGGCGAATTTGGCCACCATCACTTGCGCCAGCAGGCCGGCAGTGGGGATGCCCTTGTCGATCACCTGCGGCGGCACCGGGGCCTGGGTCAGTGTTTCGCACTGCCGGCAGGCCCATTTCCCACGAACGTGCTGTTCGACGGTGAACACGCCCGGCGTGTAGTCCAGCTTCTCGCTGACGTCTTCACCGATGCGCTGAAGCTGACAGCCGCAAGCGCACTGAGTGTTGTCCGGCTCGTGATGGATCACAGTGCGCGGGAACTGCGGCGGCAACGGCGCACGCTTGGGTTGCTGGCGTGGTTCTATCTGCGCGGGTGCGGGATGAAGTGCTTTTAAGTCGGCCTCGATGGCTTCGAGGTCGGTATTAAGCAGGTCATCGAGCAAGCTGCCTTGCGCCGGGCTGATCTGCTCGCTGCGCTTAGCAAACTTGTGTCGCTTGAGAATGGCGATTTCGTGGGTGAGCTGCTCGATGATCGTCTCATCACGATGGATCTTTCTGCCCATGGTGTCGACCTTGGACATCAGCTGCGCAGCCAGCGCGCGCAGTTGTTCAGGGGGCATTTGATCGAGATCGGGCAAAGAAGTCATGCCGTGGATTTTACCAAAGCAGTCCTCCGGTCACAGCTATAAGCCAGGTATTAGAGCAATGTAATTGCGCCGCCTGCACCTACTCGCTGCCAAGGCAATCCAAGTACCAGCGCCTGGAGTTGTTCGGGGTCGAGTTCGACCTCCGCGCCAAGATGGATGCCCGGCCAATGAAACTTGCCCTGATTCAAACGTCGCGCCGCTAGCCAAATACCAACGCCGTCATGCACCAGCACCTTTATGCGGTTGGCCCGGCGGTTGGCAAAGAGGTAGGCGCAGTGCGGCTTCGCCGCACCGAACACGGCAACCACCCGGGCCAGTGCAGTGTCAGTGCCGGCCCGCATGTCCATGGGCTGGGTGGCGAGCCAGATGGAGTCGATACGAATCATTGGGCCAGGCCACGGATAAAACACGCGCAGCCGTCCGGATCTGAGGCTGGCCATTTTACGGTGACGGATTTATCGCCCAGAACCAGTGAGATGATCACCGTCTCTTCTGTTGCGCGCTTGGGTGCAGCTTGTACGGGGATGAAGGCCGGCAGAGTTGCGGGTGATTGATCCCGGTAAATCGGTAGCCACTTGCGGATCACGTTGGCGTTGATGCCGTGATGGATGGCTACGCTGGAAATCGTCGCTCCAGGTTGCAAGCATTCCTGGACGACCTGGGCTTTAAATGGTTTGGGGTAAGAGCTGCGTTGGCGCATGGAAATCCTGGCGATAAGGGTGATCGCGTCCGCTTAAAATACGCGGACACCATCGCCCTAAATACTGGAGTTCGGTAGGTGTGTTCGCCATCCGCTTACGATCAAGCATCCGTCGAGCGGAGAAAACTATGGCCTGCGATGGTCGATCGCGTGCGCGCCGTCTTTGCTGAGGTCGAGCATTTACCTCTGGCCGGCCACTACGGCTCGCTATACCTTCACCCGGTGGTTCCCGAGGCTCTCCGCAAATTCCAAGGGGATCAGATTCTGGGTCAATTACAGCTCTCCTGCGGTACAAGGCAGCTCGGGCTATGGGGCGTCGAGACTAAGGCTGAGGAAAGGAAGGGGAAAGCGAAACCACTGTTTGAAAGTGGCGCTGCGCTATGGTTTAACCAAGCACCGTCTGGCCTGGTCACGGTATTCATGGCCCCTTACGGCTCTGACAACCTGAAAATGAACGAAGATAATATCGTTCTGGGGATGTACAAGAGCCCAGCCAAGATCACCGATAAGGAAATCAGGAAACTCTTCTCTAAATTCTTCAAATACTTGTCCATCACAAGCGCCCATCACCAACAGACATTCAGCGAGTACGCATGGCGCCTGTGGCTTATCTACAGGGACGTTCGCACTCGCAAGTACAACGGGGGGATTAAGCTCTTGGAACGGTTACTGATTGCGGCCGGGGCGGCTGCCTGCATCATTCCGTTGCTTCCAAAGTAGCCGTGTGTAGAGGCAGACTGAGTTGGATGGCAGCTAAAGACTGTTTAGCCATCTCAATACCAACCTATAGGGCTCAGAAGTCCTGAGAGTAATCTTCCTCACAGTGCATAAAGGTTTGCGTGCGTGCAGACATAAACGGTCGTTTATCCTCGATGAAAGCTTCAGGCATTTCGCTTATACGGTCACCGTTTAGAAGGAGGAGAACTCAACTCATAATGTCCGAGGGACGGCGTTAGACCAAGATGGCGCTTCAGGATTGTTGAGCTTTTCTATGACCTGGTCGAGAAAACTCAGCTCATTGCCGTAGCCGAACGCATCAGGCTCATGGATTGCAGACCTTGTTTGTGTGTGCCTCCCACTCGTAATACCAAGCGTCGGGCTTGGCAACGTAGACGCGTCGACGACCAAGAAATTGGTCACCGGTGATGTCGATGATCAGTCCATCAAGCTCAAACCAGGCTTGTGAAACACCGTCCTTCGTCGACCAGACATAGGGAAAATCCCCAATGCCTAGCGTGTTCAAGTAATTACCCATAAGCTCCGAGACGATTCCGCAGCATCCGCGTTGGAAGTCTTGGATGTGCGAGGGAACGCCCTTGACGGCTACCACCTGTTCAATAACCACCCTGAAACGGCAGACTAGTGCTTCCAGCTTGGCTTATAGCAGTTCTTCGTGCGTTTTCAAGATTTCACACTCCCAGTGTCGAACATTCCGTGCCGTGCATGCCGGCGCCTTGGCGCAAACCATAGGCGCCCGCACGAATCATCCCCACTAACGCTTACAGGCCCACTTGAACGTTTTTCGAAAGTTGATAAGTGAATCTGTCACCGTAGATCGACTTGACCGTGATAATGAAATCCAAAACGCCTGGTTTCATGAAAAATAGATCCAACCTCGTTTTGGCACACTTGAGTGCATCCCCGGCTTTCGGGACGCCAAGCAGTAATATTTCCTCACCGGTTTTAAAGCTATCGTTAGGGCGAGGCTCGCCCGTTGATAAACAATCTGTATTGAGTCCCAACAATCTGCCAGCTTCAGAAAATTTTCTAGCGCCTTCAATTTTTTTACCATCCACCATTACATCGAGGCTTTCTACAAAGGCAGGCCCCAGACCATTGTTAATTACATGGATACCCTCATTATCAAGTTTGGCTTCATTGGTGTAATAGGCGTTGAGCCTCGGCTCGACCGACACGTGATTTTGGACGCGCTGAAGGTACAGCTGGCTCGCTGAAAAAATCACCGCAATAAGTGCTATAGATACTGTAGCGACATTAGTGATGGGCTGATTCATGTATGGGAGCTACCTTTTCTAGTAAAAATTCCGCTGAGTCGCGACGACTTATCCATATAAGTACCTATTCATACCAATGGAAACTCACCCACATGAATAGAGCTACGCCGAAAGCTGAGGCGTGCGCTGCCACAGAGGGTTGGCGCCCAATTGCAATATCTTCTTCTCGCTGGACTAGATTGAACAAGCGTGGGACGTTCATGGATGAAGGTTACTTAACAGGCTACAGGTCGGTGGACGTGCCCCATGAGCTCTGGGCAAACCCATTGTCGTCGACCAGGATCAGGCTCATCTTGGCTCTATAACGTTCGTTCTGTAGTCCCTTGTACTCAATGGCCAACGGAATAACAGCTCCGCTCTTCCAGGCTCCTGATTTATCACCAAGGTATCCAAAAGCGTTTGTCATCCGCTTGCCGTTAGCCATCACCGATATCTGTTTACTACTAAAAAAACAATGCCGCGCATCCCCCGGAATCTCAGTTTCGTCCAGATGGTTCAGAGCTGCTAAAACGTACTTTTCGGTAGCAACCAGCCTGATGTCTTTAGCAGGACGATTCCCAGAGTTTTCCAACACGATATTCAACGCTGTACCCTCGTAGCCTGGGGCTGCACTCGCAATCCAAGCAGTCAGGATGGGTCGGTTCGTTTTACTCCACAGTCGCCAGGTGAGTATGAGCGAGCCAATGGCAACCAGCAGTGATACCGCCGCGACAATGATCCCAATGAACGCCAGCGGATTCTCAACAGCCTTGTCCGCCACAATATCTATCATCACTACAAGCTCCTATTGACTGGCACCCAAGACGCTTCGTTAATCGAGGGCGCTGGAAACCATTGAGACCGAAGGCCCAGCGCTGAAGTACGCTTCGATGATTTAACTCAAGCGACGGCTGATTGAGAGGACAGTCCCCGTTGCTCAATTTGCCAAATCTTCAGCCATTTCGCGCGCCCTCGATCTGATCACTTCATCTCGGTATCAGGCGCTCCCCGCTTGAGCGACTGTAGAAGCCGGACGAAACCTTTTGCCTGGGCAAAATGACGGTACAAAGCTGGGGTAGTATCAGACAACTTCGAGACGGCCGTTCCCATCATCTTCTTCATTTCAGGAGAGTATTTGTAGGCAGCTATCTGCTCAGCCCGTGCATCAAAAAATGAGGCCAAGGGTTGGTCGCTGCTGGTATGACGATTCAGGTTATCCAGGAACAGGATGATCCTTCCGACCTCCTGCGGATTAGAGGGCTGGATATCGGGGATCAAATGACCATACTTGGCCAACAGCACTGCAAAGTCATCAGGCTCCACCGATGATGCGAACATAAGACTGCGCAGGCGAATCCCAACCACGCCCCTCTGCTGCGCGTCCAGGGCCTCCAAGAGAGCCTCTATGATCGCAAACTGTGCATTACCCCACGGCGCAGTCGTTTCTCCATTTGCGATGACGGTGAGTACTTCGATAAGGGCATCACTAACGGCCGATGTGCTAGCGATCGAAAGGTTTTCGCGGATAATCGCGCGTATGACAGCTAGGTGCTGCTTCGCGCCGCCTGAAATGATCTGAACCCAGCTCCCTTGAGTCATTTCCCCGCCAGTGAGGGACTTGATCACAGAATCTCGTACCTTCGGCAGCGCCTCTACCAACGGTTCCATGACGCGATCAATCAGCAGAGCATCGGCTGTCAGAATGTCACGGCAGTGCTCTTCTATATGGATATCCCACGGCAACAGCCACTCCAGGATCTCGTCTTCCGTCAGGCTGTACGGTTCCAATGCCTCGGTCAGCGCGCTGAAATTCTTGGCTACCCAATCACATTGCAGCGCACCAATCTTCTTGCCCTCAACAAGGTATGCAAGGTATCCCGCGATGGAGCTACCCACCTCCTCAGAGGTTAATAGGGCAAACAGAAGCTTGCTCGAAAGTAGAGCATTTCCGAGCGATCTGAATATTTCGGACTCCAACACCCCATCAAGGTCTTCGAGCAGGGACAACGACTCCGCGTCGGCTTGGCGAATATAAGTGACGGCCGCCACAGCCTTGATCAAAGGGCTTGCGTTATTGGCGAGCAACGTCGAGAGAGCGTTCAATACTGTCCGATCAATTGTTGTAGCCAATGCCAAGCCCACCACGGCGCCCTCCTCCTCACCGGCCGCACCAGTAAACGCCGCCAGGGTTGTGACATCCACGGGCCCAATCCCACCGACGATTCCATTGCGAACTTTGCGTCCTGCATAAACCCATTCGAGCGCAGGCACTACCGAGTCTGCCGGCAAAGGTGATGGTGAAAGGAGGTGTTCCGAACATGAGGCGAGCTGAAGATTGGCGCTGGGCAGGGCAGCATCTTCGAGGGTAAAATCGTGCCGACTGATGACCAGTAGACCTTCCATATCCGGCAGCAGATGCATCAAGTGTTCTGCCCGCTTCAAAACCATTCCTCCAACTACATTGTCCTGAGCGTGCAAGTACAAATCGTATTCCTGGAGAAGCGCCCGAGCCTGTTCGAGGGTTTCTTTGTCATAGCTGGCATTGAGGCATTTCAGCAGCTTTGCTCTCAAATTAGCGCCGTGAGCTTCGAGCAACTTCCCGTCCAACCCCAACCCACGACAGTGCTGGAAGGCCTCATAAAATTCTTTGGAGCCCGATTTGGACTCTCCGAAAAGATCCAGCTGCCCCACATTCAAAAGCCCTAGCAACGAAGCAGGCCATTCCCCAGAGTGTGCTTGATGCGCTGCTGCGATGGTCGGAAGTAGCGATGCCAATACCGGACGCTGTGCAAGTAACCGTTTCACCGCATCGGAGAAGCCGAAAAGCGAAGTGAGCCTCACCAGGGCGTCCGGATCGTTGTCTGCAAAGGCCTCCATTAGCGGGGTATCAAGCAGCTCAGCGATGGCGATATCGCCCGTTGTGAGGTAGTGGATCTGGAGAAACTGAATCTGCCAGCCAGTCTCCATCGTGATACCGATGACCGATGTCAGCAGCCCCTTAGTATCCGTGACTAGCCCGGCTTCTACCTCGCCCACCTCCTTCGCATAATCTGTCGAGAACCCATCTGTGCGCAGAATCTCAACGAGCGAATACTCTGCGTACTTGCACAGCAGCAGATGTGCAGCGATCGCGAGCAAGCTGATCTCTTCGCCTACGACAAGGGCCGTGGTCGCAATGTCGTTGATGAACTTTTTCTGCAGCCTTGGCGTCACGAGACTGCTGGCCATAGGGCTATGGCGCTGCAGGAGCTGCGCACATTGCTCGATAGTGCTTGGGTTAACGGCGATTCCGTCAGTGGCGGGGAACGTGTGATTCCATAGTTGACGGAAACCGTCCTTCCAACCAGAGGTGATTACCGGCGGTGCCCTGAAAACGACCGGGAATTTTTTCGCTATGAAATCCTTGGCGTCATACCTACGGTCACCCTCAGCTTTAAGGTAAGTTGCGACCTTGGTAGAGCAAAATGGCACGATTACTGTCAGATTTTCTGCCTTCCCGGCCACGGCGATAAAGATCTCAAGGTCACTCCAGACCGATCGCAAGCTCTCTTTCGGCAGCCGGTCTAGGTTGTCCAAGATGACGACGAAATGCTTATCCGCTAACACTCGCAGTTGCTCAATCAGCGTCTGCTTCAGATCCAGCGGCGACACCTCTTTGCTGACCTCGATTTTTTCATTGATGTGGTCGTGAGTAGACCCCTTGAAAAGGCTGAGCAGGCTCCATCGCTCTCCACCTATCTTTACTTTCCAATGCCAAATTTTCGCCAGCAATAACACCAGCACCGGACTTAGAAGCGATACGGTGTGGATTGTGAGAAACGCAGAGCTGACATCCTGCGAGGTTCGGGTCAGCGCGAAAATCTCGCGAAATGAGGTCGCGGAAAAAAACAGGCTAGCGACGAGCGCCATGGCCCAAGCACTCACGCGGCTCGTTGTATTTTTGCTGTACTCGAACAACCGGCCAAGCGCTCGGTCTCGGGACTGCTTCAGGGTTCTGGCCTCTTTCCCGGCCGCAGGAAGCCCTTTAAGCGCCTCATCGGTGAACAGCTCGATGAAGTTACTTTTGGTAGAGCCTTGGTAATTCTGCTCGCAGTCAAAGAACCAGATCCGGTAATGAGGATCTGCCGCCGTCAATTTCGCATCCAACATATTCAAGATCGAGCTCTTCCCGGAGCCAAACTCACCGTCAAGGCCTATGACCCTGGACGGAGTCTCGCTGAGGATGTGCCGCGAAATAGCGCTCGCGACCTTGTCGTGACTGCCCCCGGGGAACACGTCCTGGGATGCCGGTTGCTCCGAGTGGAAATTGATTACCTGCATAGAATTCCTTTCGCCCTACGATGGGTTACAACGTTGTGGCCATTGCGCTACCACGATCCGCGATGAGCAGGTTGCCCTCTCTCGCATGGTGTGGTCACAGCACATTTCCTTGGCCACCTATGATTCGCTGCACGCTTGATATACGCCGGGTCTGATTGTTAGGTTCGAGGCCCTGACCGTGGCCACCATTATCATGGATCCAGATCGCGAAACACAACATGTAGGACTTCAGCATACCAAAAAACACAATATAGAGGATTTACCTCTGAATTATCAATCGCGGCCCTTCACTCACCATCGATGATTTCCCCTTTTGAGCTGCACTCATTTGCTGCATGCCACAACCGCAGAGCTGGATGTTGGTGCGTAAAGAAGTAGGAATGGGCTTTAATCGGATGCTCAACAGCTATGAACGGCAACGAAACCGGGGCCTTCGCAAGCGTGCAGCTGGAGACATCTTGTCTTTCAGGCGCGCAACAGAAGGCAGTAACGTGCAACTGGTTGGATGCATGCTCGGGATTGTGGGTTTTGGGGGCACTGACGACAGGCTAGGGCTTTGCGGAAAGCAGGCATAAAAAAAGGGCCTAGATCGCTCTAAGCCCTGATTTTACTGAGTTTGGCGGGAAACCAGGGATTCGAACCCTGGGTACGCTATTAACGTACGCCGGTTTTCAAGACCGGTGCATTCAACCACTCTGCCAATTTCCCGGGTGCTTCAATGCGGAGGTGTGTAGCGTGCAGCCAGGATGTGCCTAAGATAAGAACTCTAGG
Organism: Pseudomonas quasicaspiana; assembly: GCF_021147825.1. Taxonomy (NCBI): domain Bacteria; kingdom Pseudomonadati; phylum Pseudomonadota; class Gammaproteobacteria; order Pseudomonadales; family Pseudomonadaceae; genus Pseudomonas; species Pseudomonas quasicaspiana. The sequence continues at coordinate 51,080 of NZ_JAGTPI010000014.1, read as the reverse complement.
ACCTGTTACAGTCTGCAGTTTTCAAGACTGCTGCCTTAAACCACTCGGCCATACTTCCGTTTGCATTGCGGGCGCCATAATACCGGAATGAAACACGCTGTCAAACTCTCTGGGTGGCTGATTTCAAGTCGTCTGTTATGATCTTTGCAACTTCACATTTCAACCACCAGGAGCTTCGCCATGCGCGAACAGGATTACGCAGTTAATAACGGCGTGCAGGCCGATCAGCTAGAGGTTAGCCGCGTCCTGCGCAACACATACGGCCTTCTGGCTCTGACCCTCGCTTTCAGCGGTGTCATGGCTTTTGTCGCGCAGCAGATGCGCGTTGGCTACCCAAACATTTTCGTGGTGCTGATCGGTTTCTACGGTCTGTTCTTCCTCACCAATAAACTGCGCGATTCGGCGTGGGGCTTGGTGTCGGCGTTCGCGTTGACCGGTTTCATGGGTTTCCTGCTGGGCCCGATCCTCAACCGCTACCTGGGTATGCAGGGCGGCGCTGAAGTGGTCAGCTCGGCATTCGCCATGACGGCATTGGTGTTCGGTGGTCTGTCGGCTTACGTGCTGATTACCCGCAAGGACATGAGCTTCCTCGGTGGCTTCATCACCGCTGGCTTCTTTGTTCTGCTGGCAGCGGTGCTGGCGAGCATGTTCTTCCAGATCAGCGGCCTGCAGTTGGCGATCAGCGCTGGCTTCGTGCTGTTCTCGTCGGTCTGCATTCTGTTCCAGACCAGCGCGATCATTCACGGTGGCGAGCGTAACTACATCATGGCGACCATCAGCCTGTATGTATCGATCTACAACCTGTTTGTCAGCCTGTTGCAGATCTTCGGTATCATGAGCCGCGACGACTAATGAGTCGCCCTGCTTCAACAAAAAGCCCGCCTAGCGGGCTTTTTGCTGTCTAGTGCCCGTGAATTCTTTATCATTGGTCAAGTTTTCTGCTCAGAGCCTGTCATGAAGTTCGCGATCAATCTGTTCAGCGCAGCCCATGCGCCCTCCTCGCGCCGCGCCCTGCTGTTTGCGCAGGCGGCGCTGGCCGGGGGGCATGAGATTGTGCGGTTGTTCTTCTATCAGGACGGCGTTCACAGTGCTTCGGCCAATGTCGTCACGCCTCAGGACGAACAGGACCTGCCCTCGCAATGGCGCGAGTTCATCACCCAGCATCAACTTGACGGTGTGGTGTGCATCGCGGCCGCCTTGCGCCGTGGCGTGCTCAATGCCGAAGAGGCGCAGCGCTATCAGCGGCCCGCGGCCAATCTGCTCGCCCCGTGGGAATTATCCGGGTTGGGCCAGTTACACGACGCGGCGCAAACCGCTGATCGAGTGATCTGTTTCGGAGGGCCTTGAAGTGGCTAAATCAATGTTGATCATCAGCCGCCAGGCACCTTGGTCCGGACCGGGCGCACGCGAGGTGCTGGATATCGTATTGGCCGGTGGCGCTTATGATTTGCCCGTGGGCCTGTTGTTTCTGGACGATGGCGTCTTTCAGTTATTGCCGGAGCAGAACGCCAAGGCCCTGCAACAGAAAGACCTGACCGCCAACCTCAAGGCGCTTTCGATGTTTGGCGTGGAAGATATCTACGCCTGCGGCACGAGCCTTGCCGAGCGCGGCATCCTGCAGGAAGCGGTGGATGAGGACATTCTTCAATTGCCGCAATCTGTAGAAATCGCCGCACTCATTGACCGCTACGATCACGTGATCACAATCTGATGTCGACTTTGCACGTTTTATCTCATTCGCCCTTCACCGACAGCCGCCTGACCAGTTGCCTGCGTCTGCTCGGCGCGGCTGACGGCGTGCTGCTGTGCGGCGACGCCACTTACGCGTTAGCGGACTCAACAGCGCCGCTTGAGGCGCTGCAGGCGCTAAGCGCTAACCAGGTATTTGTGCTTGAAGAGGATATTCAGGCGCGGAGCATGGCGGCGCCAGCCTGGGTGCGAGTCGTCGACTACCCAGGCTTCGTCGAACTCTCGATTCGCTTCGATAAGGTCAACACGTGGCTATGAACGAGTTGAACGTGTCGGGGCGAATCATTGCGCTGGATAAAGACGGGTTTCTGCAAAACCTTGATGACTGGTCGATGGATATTGCCAATGCGCTATCCGGCCGGGAAGGTATTGAACTGAGCCCCGAGCATGTCGAAGTGCTGCTTTTGCTGCGAGATTTCTATAGCGAATTCCAGCTGTCACCCGCGACCCGGCCGTTGATCAAGTACACCGCCCTGAAGCTCGGTCCGGAAAAAGGTAACAGCATGCACCTTAACCGCCTGTTCAACGGCACTCCCGCCAAACTCGCCGCCAAACTGGCGGGCCTGCCAAAGCCGACTAATTGCATATGAACGACTACGCCCCGCTCGTCCTTGAAACACCCGCCGAACATCCGTTCGCCCAATTCGTCCGAATTCTGGGCAAAGGCAAACGTGGAGCCCGCAATCTGACCCGCGAAGAAGCACGGGAAGCCATGGGCATGCTCATTGACGAAAAGGTCGAAGAAAGCCAGTTAGGTGCTTTTCTGATGCTGCTGCGGCATAAGGAAGAAAGCCCGGAGGAATTGGCAGGCTTCACTGAGGCATTGCGCGAACGGTTGAACGCCCCGCCACTTCAGGTCGACATTGACTGGCCCACATATGCGGGCAAGAAGCGCCATTTACCCTGGTACCTGCTGGCGGCCAAATGCCTGGCTGAGAATGGGGTGCGGGTCTTCATGCATGGTGGCGGCGCGCACACTGCCGGGCGCTTGTACACCGAACAGTTGCTGGGTCTGCTGGGCATTCCGCTGTGCCGCAACTGGCATGCGGTGGACGAGGCGCTGCAACAGCATAATCTGGCGTTCTTTCCGCTGGGCGACTGGGCTCCGCAATTACAACGCATGATCGATCTGCGTAACACCCTCGGATTGCGTTCGCCGATTCACTCTCTTGCGCGCATCCTCAATCCGCTCAACGCACGGTGCGGCCTGCAAAGCATTTTCCACCCGGGCTACCAAAGCGTTCATCGTGATGCCAGCGGCTTGCTCGGCAATCACACCATCGTCATCAAGGGCGATGGCGGCGAGGTGGAAATCAATCCCGACACTATCAGCCATCTCTATGGCACCACCGACGGTCAGCCATGGGATGAAGAATGGCCTGCGCTTTCAGACCGCAGACATGTAAAGCCGGCAACTCTCGATCCGCAGCAGCTTGTCGCTCTATGGAAGGGCGAAATCGAAGACAGCTATCCGCAACTGGCACTGATTTCGACGATGGCGCTGGCCCTGCGTGGCTTGGGATTGCCTCGCCCGGAGGCATTTGCACAGGCTGAAGTGTTCTGGAAAAACCGGAATACATCAATTTAACCGATCATTACTCCCGATCCTTTGCGTTATTTGTTCGAACGAATCGGCCTAGACTCTCCTCCAACGCTTTAAGCACATCATTTTGGAGTTTGATATGGGCCTTCTCGTCGAAGGACGCTGGCAAGACCAGTGGTACGAAAGCAGCAAAGATGGCGCGTTTCAGCGTGAGCAGGCGCAACGCCGCAACTGGATCACTAAAGACGGTCAACCAGGACCGTCAGGTGAAGGCGGTTTCAAGGCCGAAGCCGGGCGCTATCATTTGTACGTATCCCTGGCCTGCCCTTGGGCCCACCGCACGCTGATTTATCGCAAGCTGAAAGGGCTGGAAAGCCTGATCGACGTTTCGGTGGTCAGTTGGCTGATGCGTGAACACGGCTGGACCTTCGATTCCGAAAAAGGCTCGACCGGCGATGCACTCGACAATCATGAATTCCTCTATCAGCGCTACCTGGCTGACACCGCCGACTACACCGGCCGGGTCACTGTCCCGCTGCTGTGGGACAAAAAACTGCAGCGCATTGTCAGCAACGAGTCAGCGGAAATCATCCGCATGTTCAACAGTGCCTTTGACGACCTGACCGGTAATCGTCTGGACCTGTATCCAGACGCTCTGCAGTCGCCAATCAATGAGCTGAACGACCGTATTTATCCAGCAGTGAACAACGGCGTGTACCGTGCGGGCTTTGCCACCTCTCAAGGTGCTTATGAAGAGGCATTCGATGATGTCTTCGCCGAACTCGACGCGTTAGAAAAGCTGCTGGGCGAGAAGCGCTATCTGGCGGGTGAATACCTGACTGAAGCAGACGTGCGCTTGTTTACCACCATCGTGCGCTTCGATCCGGTGTATCACGGGCACTTCAAGTGCAACCTGCGACGGATTTCGGACTATCCGAACCTTAGCAACTGGATGCTGGAGTTGTATCAGTGGCCGGGCATCACCGAAACGGTGGACTTCACGCATATCAAGCATCACTACTACGAAAGCCACGGCACCATCAATCCGACAGCTGTTGTGCCTAAAGGCCCGCAGCAGGATCTGGGCAGAGCACATGATCGTGAGCGACTGACGGGACGTGGGATCTGGAACAAGACAGGCGTGTGACCTTGGCACTGTCTCAACGCTATGACAGGTAGGAGGCAACTTGTTGGCGAGGGGTTTGCGCGGTGAATCAGGCCTCACGCCTCGCGAACAAGTTCGCTCCTACCAGTTAGCGCCGTGCTCAGATGCATTAGACCGTAGCCTGAGCACCTTCAAACCAGGCGAGTTTCTCGCGCAGCTTGACCACTTCACCCACGATCACCAATGTCGGCGCATGGACTTCATGCTCCGCCACCATTCGTGGCAAATCGGCCAAGGTGCCTGTAAAAACCCGCTGACTGGAGGTGGTGCCCTGCTGAATTAAAGCTGCCGGCGTATCAGCGGATCGACCGTGCTTAATCAGTTGCTCGCAGATGATCGGCAGACCGATCAGGCCCATGTAAAACACCAGGGTCTGTGCAGGCGCTACCAGATCGCTCCACGGCAAATCACTGGTACCGTTTTTCAAGTGCCCGGTGATGAAACGTACTGATTGCGCATGGTCACGGTGAGTCAGCGGAATACCGGCATACGCCGCGCAACCGCTGGCTGCCGTGATACCTGGTACGACCTGAAAGGGAATGCCGTGAGCGGCCAGTTCTTCGATCTCTTCACCGCCACGGCCGAAGATGAACGGATCACCGCCCTTCAACCGCAGAACGCGCTTGCCCTGCTTGGCCAGATCAACCAGTTGCTTGTTGATCTCGTCTTGCGGCACTGCGTGCTCCGCGCGGCGCTTGCCCACATAGACACGCTCGGCATCGCGTCGGCACAAATCCAGAATTGCCGGGGCCACAAGGCGGTCATACAGCACCACATCGGCCTGCTGCATGAGCCGTAGCGCACGGAAGGTCAGCAAGTCAGGATCACCCGGACCTGCACCTACCAGATAAACTTCACCGGGAGCATGCGGCGCATCGCCTGCAATCTTGGCGATCAGCAGACGCTCGGCTTCAGCGCCCTGCCCGGCCAGTTGCCGGTCAGCAATCGGGCCCTGGAAAACCTCTTCCCAGAAGGCGCGACGCTGAGTGACGTCCGGAAACAGATTCTTCACCTGACTACGGAAACGCGCCGCCAGCCCAGCAAGCTGGCCATAAGTCGACGGAATCCAGGTTTCCAGCTTGGCACGAATCAAACGCGCCAGCACCGGAGCGTCGCCGCCGCTGGAAACCGCGATGACCAGAGGCGAGCGATCCACGATGGCAGGGAAGATCACGCTGCACAGAGCAGGCGCATCCACCACGTTGACCGGTACACAACGCCGCTTGGCATCCTGAGACACCTGAGCGTTGAGAGGCTCGTCATCGGTGGCAGCAATGATCAGCACACAACCGTCCAGATCACTGACGTTGTAGCCACGCAGAATCAGATGCCCGCCACTTTTCTCAACCAGCTCACGCAGTTGTGGCTCGATCTCTGGCGCGACTACTCGAATGACAGCACCGGCCTCGGCAATGAGGCGGGATTTGCGCAATGCAATCTCGCCACCGCCCACGACCAGCACTTGGCTGCCACGCAGGTTATGGAACAGCGGCAGAAATTCCATCTAGCCGATGACCTCAAGGCCGCCCATGTAAGGTTTGAGCACGTCCGGCACACGGATCGAACCGTCAGCCTGCTGGTAGTTTTCCAGCACAGCAACCAGAGTACGGCCAACTGCCAGACCCGAACCGTTCAGGGTATGAACCAGTTCTGGTTTGCCGGTTTCCGGGTTGCGCCAGCGAGCCTGCATGCGACGCGCCTGGAAGTCACCGCAGTTGGAGCACGACGAAATCTCGCGGAATTTATCCTGGCTAGGAATCCAAACTTCCAGGTCGTAGGTTTTCACAGCGCTGAAACCCATGTCGCCGGTGCACAGCGCCAGCACGCGATAAGGCAGCTCCAGCAACTGCAGAACGCGCTCAGCGTTTGCAGTCAGGCCTTCCAGGGCTTCCATGGATTTTTCAGGCTCGACGATCTGCACCATCTCGACCTTGTCGAACTGGTGCTGACGGATCATGCCGCGGGTATCACGACCCGATGCGCCCGCTTCGCTGCGGAAGCAAGGCGTGTGAGCCACGAACTTCAAAGGCATCTGTTTGGCGTCGAGGATTTCGCCGGCCACGATGTTGGTCAGCGAAACTTCTGCGGTAGGAATCAGGTACAGATCCGCCTCGCCTTCACGGGAAATCTTGAACAGGTCTTCTTCGAACTTCGGCAGTTGACCGGTGCCCTGCAAGGCAGGTGCCTGAACCAGATAAGGCGTGTAGGCCTCTTCGTAGCCATGTTCGTTGATGTGCAGGTTGATCATGAACTGCGCCAGCGCACGATGCAGGCGGGCAATCGGGCCACGCAGCAAAGCGAAACGTGCACCGGACAATTTGGCGGCCGTTTCAAAATCCAGCCAGCCGTATTTCTCGCCCAGCGCAACGTGATCCTGAACCTGAAAGTCAAACGAGGCTGGCGTGCCCCAGGTGCGGACTTCAACGTTTTCGTCTTCGTCAGCGCCCACCGGTACCGACTCGTGAGGCAGGTTCGGCATGCTCAGGAGCATGGCGTCCAGCTCGGCCTGAATACCATCCAGCTCTTTCTTGCCGGTGTTGAGCTCTTCGGCCATGCGGTCGATGTCGGCCATCAGCGGTGCGATGTCTTCACCGCGTTGCTTGGCCTGACCGATGGATTTGGAACGGGAATTACGCTCGGCCTGAAGCTGTTCAGTGCGGGTCTGAACGGTCTTGCGCTGGGCTTCCAGCGCTTCGATGCGGGCAACGTCCAGTGTAAAGCCACGGGAAGCCAGGCGATCCGCTACGTCCTGAAGTTGGGTACGTAACAGTTTGGAATCGAGCATATCGTTCTCTCGTTTATCAAAGTCTGGTAAGGGACAGGCCAACCCATGTCGCGAGCAGCCCGCCGAACACGCTGATACCGGCATAGCCAAGGGCCAACGGCATTTGCCCGCTTTCAAGCAGGCGCAGCGTATCCAGTGAAAAGGATGAAAAGGTCGTAAGACCGCCAACAAAGCCGACGATAAGGCCGGCGCGAATCTCTATCGGTACTTCCGGGCGCAACAGGAACAGGCCATAAAGCACACCGATAATCAGGCAACCGACGATGTTCACTGCCAGGGTTGCCGCGTAAAAATGCTTCGGCCAATTCGCGCTAACCCACGTGCCAGCAGCGAAGCGCAATAATGTACCAGCGATACCGGCAATCGACACCGCAAGAATGGTTTTGAGCACTACTTTCTCCGCTGACGAGGGCTGGAAGCATCGAGAGCAGCCAGATGCTTGAGCTTTTCGCCGATTTTCAGCTCAAGACCACGGGGCACCGGCTGGTAATACTGACGCGGTTCGAGGTCGTCAGGGAAGTAATCCTCACCCGCGGCGTAAGCATCCGGCTCGTCATGGGCATACCGGTACTCTTCACCATAACCCAGCTGCTTCATGAGCTTGGTCGGCGCGTTGCGCAAATGAAGCGGCACTTCCAGCGAGCCGTGTTCAGTGGCTTCGCGCATTGCAGCCTTGAATCCCATGTACACCGCGTTGCTTTTAGGCGCGCAAGCCAGATAAACAATCGCCTGAGCAACGGCCAGCTCACCTTCCGGACTGCCCAGTCGCTCCTGAACATCCCACGCCGACATGCATAACGGCAACGCACGGGGATCGGCATTGCCGATGTCTTCACTGGCCATACGGACCACGCGTCGCGCCAGATACAGAGGGTCGCAGCCACCATCGATCATGCGCGCAAACCAATACAACGCCGCATCCGGGTTGGAACCGCGAATGGATTTATGAAGGGCGGAAATCTGGTCGTAGAACGCTTCGCCACCTTTGTCAAAACGCCGACGGCTGTCGCCCATCAGGCTTTGAAGTAGCTCCAGGCTGATTTCCGAGCCATCTTCAGCAAGGTCCGACGCGTTTTCCAGCAGATTCAGCATGCGCCGACCGTCACCGTCGGCAGCGGCCATGAGCATGGCAAAACCTTCATCGCTCAGACTCAACTGATGCTTGCCCAGCCCGCGCTCTTCGGTCAGCGCGCGATTGACCAGCTTGCGCAGCGCGGCTTCATCAAGGCTCTTGAGGACATACACCCGGGCCCGGGACAGCAGCGCGTTGTTGAGTTCAAACGAAGGGTTTTCGGTGGTCGCGCCAATAAAGATCAGCGTGCCGTCTTCGACATAAGGCAGAAAGGCATCCTGCTGGGACTTGTTGAAGCGGTGTACTTCATCGACAAACAAGATAGTGCGACGGCCGTATTGCCCGGCCTGCTGCTTGGCAACTTCTACCGCCTGGCGAATCTCTTTGACCCCGGCCAGTACCGCAGAAACAGTCTCAAAGTGCGCATCCGAGACTTTCGCCAGGAGCCGGGCCAGCGTGGTTTTACCCACACCGGGCGGCCCCCAGAAAATCATCGAATGCAGAGCACCCTGCTCAAGCGCCTCGCGCAAAGGCTTGCCGTGAGCCAGCAAATGCTCCTGACCGACGTACTCATCCAGATTGGTCGCACGCAAACGCGCAGCCAATGGTTGTGCAATCGGTTCACTTCGAAACAGGTCCATGGACAACCGTTAAAACCTCTTATTCCTGAATGACGTCAGCGCCTTTCGGAATCTGGAACTGGAATTTGCTCGCCGGGATCGCCTCATTGGCTTTCACGCCGGTGAACAGGATATTGGTGCGTTGGCCGACGCTGTCAATTAGCTGCATGTCATTGATCATGCCGTTACGGAACGACAGACGCAGGCTGTCGAACAGGGTGTCCTTGGTTTTAGGCTTGAGCGTGAAATCGATCACGCCGCCTGCTTCCTTGGCGGTGATATCAAAACTTTCGCTGATCTTCGACACATCACCGGACAACAACAGTGCCGGCGTCTGAGTCAGTCGCTGGTCGAGGGTCTTGATGGTGACCTGCTCCAGGTCCGGGTCCCACAGGGAAACCTTCTTGCCGTCAGAAACCATCAATTGCTCTTGCGGAGCATCGGTGTGCCAGTTGAACAGGCCAGGACGCTGCAGGGCCATTTCACCCGAAGTTTCCTGCAACTGGGTGCCGCCGCCGTCCAGGGTCAACTGGGAAAAACGCGCAGTCAGGGTTTTGGACGTCTCCAGCAACTGAGTCAGACGAGCGACGTCTTTGCTGTCGGCGTGCGCCGGAATCGCGGAGAAAGTCAGTGCAGTTACCAACAACATGCGGAAAAGACGCATGGGAGTCCTCATTGAGTTCGGTGGAGTCTCGCCAGCTATTGATCGCTGGCGAGGCATTTATGGAAGTGCGCGATCAGTCGCGCATCGGGGCCGGCGCAATTACTTCACGCGAGCCATTGGTATTCATGGAGGTCACGACGCCAGCCATTTCCATGGCCTCGATCATCCGGGCAGCACGGTTGTAGCCAATCTTCAGCTTGCGCTGTACCGCGGAAATCGAAGCCCGGCGGCTTTCCAGCACGAACTTGACCGCCTCGTCATAGAGCGCATCGCTTTCGCTGTCTTCGCCGCCCTCGCCACTGCCGCCGTCGAACCCGCTACCAGCCTCCTCGACACCGGCCAGAATATCGTCGTTGTAATCCGGCGTGCCACGCAGCTTCCAGGCCTCAACCACGCGGTGTACTTCCTCATCGGAAACAAATGCACCGTGAACACGAATCGGCAAGCTGGTGCCTGGAGGCATGTACAGCATGTCACCGTGACCCAGCAATTGCTCGGCACCGCCCTGGTCGATGATGGTTCGCGAGTCGATCTTGCTCGACACCTGAAACGCCATACGCGTCGGGATGTTGGCCTTGATCAGACCGGTAATCACGTCAACCGATGGACGCTGGGTCGCGAGAATCAGGTGGATACCCGCCGCACGAGCCTTCTGGGCAATACGCGCAATCAGCTCTTCGACCTTCTTGCCGACGATCATCATCATGTCGGCGAACTCGTCCACCACCACAACGATAGTCGGCAGCTTGGTCAGCAGCGGCGCTTCATCATGAATACTTTCGCGCTTGTAGAGCGGATCCGCCAGCGGCGTGCCTGCGTCCTGAGCTTCCTTGACCTTCTGGTTGAAGCCGGACAGGTTACGCACGCCCATCTTCGCCATCAGCTTGTAGCGCCGCTCCATTTCGGCAACGCTCCAGCGCAAGGCATTGGCGGCGTCTTTCATGTCTGTGACGACCGGGCAAAGCAGGTGCGGAATGCCTTCGTAGATCGACAGCTCAAGCATTTTCGGGTCGATCATGATCAGCTTGGCGTCTTCCGGGCCAGACTTGAACAGAATCGACAGGATCATGGCGTTTACACCCACCGACTTACCGGAACCGGTCGTACCGGCCACCAGCAAGTGAGGCATCTTCGCCAGGTCGGTGATGACCGGCTTACCGCCGATGTCATGACCCAGTGCCAGCGTGACCGGCGACTTGGCGTTGTCGTACTCAGGGGTCGAAAGGACCTCGGAGAAACGCACGATCTGCCGGTCTTCGTTGGGAATCTCGATACCGACTGTGGTCTTGCCTGGAATGACTTCAACCACACGAACGCTGGTCACAGCCAGGGAACGCGCGAGGTCTTTGGCGAGGTTGGCAATACGGCTGACCTTGACGCCTGCTGCTGGCTGGATCTCGTACCGGGTAATCACCGGACCCGGATGAATGGAATCCACCGACACTTCGACGCCAAACTCCTTGAGCTTGATTTCCAGCAAGTGGCCAACGGCGGCGAGAGACTCAGGAGAATAATTGAGCTGCTTCTTTTCCGCCGGATCAAGGATCGAGATCGGAGGCAAGGTGCCTTCTACGGCGCTATCAACAAACAACGGTGCCTGTTTTTCCTTCAGTACACGCTTGCTTGGCTCTGGTGCCTTGGCAGGAGCAGGCGCAATGACGGCCGGAATATGGGTTTCACGAGCGGCCATATGCGTGCTCAAGGCCTTCTCGCGCTCGATCAGACGTTCTTTGGCCTTCGCCTGCTCACGACGATCGGACGTAGCGGGCGCAACCACTTCGTTGACGCGGTCATCCACTTCACGCAGTTGTGCAACCATCTGCTTGCGCTCATTACGCGCCGCCCACCAGTTGTTGACCGCATCGTAAAACAGTTCGAACAGATCAAGGGTGATCTTGCCGGTCACATCCATGACCTTGAACCACGAAAGATCGGTAAACACGGTAAGGCCAAACAGGAACAAGGCGATGAATAACAGCGTACTGCCCTGAATATTCAGGGCCTTCTTGGCCATGTCACCGAGAATCTCGCCCAGCACACCACCTGCCGAGCCCGGGAAACCTGCCGCAAAATGGAAGTGAATATGCGCCAGCGCAGCACCAGCAAGCACCAGAAACACCAGACCGATAAGCCGCCACGAAAAAAGCCAGCCGCTCCACTGCCACGGCTCATGGCGATGACGGAACACCTGCCAGGCCTTGACGGCCAGCAACAGCGGGAAAATGTAGGCAAAGTAGCCCAGCACCATGAACAGGATATCGGCACAGAAGGCGCCAGCACGGCCGGCCGCGTTCTGAACCTCCACCGAGCTGCTGGTATGACTCCAGCCCGGGTCGTTCTGGTCATAGGTCAGCAACGCCATCATCAAATACAGGCACAGCGCGCCAAAGGCGATCAATGCACCTTCCTTGAGCCGGTAGTGCAATTGCTGCCGCCAGAGCGGAACGGGGCTGGGTACTGCGGTGGATTTCTTCAAAACGCTTTTATTCCTGCGCTAGAGCGCGAACATCTGGTGATTGACTACCAACGACTGAATCTGCAAAACAATTTGCCATGCCATACAGCTTGAACGGCAGCTTGCAAAGCGCGCATTGTACGGATTTGTACGCCTGATGCCACGGTAGCATCCTGCCTTGTAAACGGCGTTCTGGCCGGGTAGTTTCGGATTGTGCTGTCGGACGAAGCCAGCCTTGGCTGATGGTCAAACGCCCGTTGCTCGCCAAACATTAGTCTGGCGTGGACATGGCCCATCTTCAAGCCCCGCCGCAAACGTTGAATTTGAGCATGCATTCTCTTTTGTGACAAAGACTTATGCCGTATTTTTTAACCGAACGATCAATTGTCCATACGGCTTCACGTATCAAGGAGCACGCGCAAGACGCTTGCGTGCGACAGACGACCGATTATGACCACGACTGCCGTATGGAGTTGCAATCGCGCTGGTTCCCCCGCCCTCCCCTTCCGTAAAGTGCTGCCCTATGCTGACCTGGCTAAAACGTGACAACCTGATTTTTCCGCCGCTGGAAAAAGCCTTGCGTGAACCCGATGGCCTGCTCGCAGCAGGGGGCGATCTGTCTGCCGACCGACTGGTGCAGGCTTATCGTCATGGCTGCTTTCCCTGGTTTCAGGATGGGCAGCCCATTCTCTGGTGGTCACCCGATCCAAGAACCGTGATCTTCCCTGATGAACTCCATGTTTCACGCAGCCTTGCCAAACTGATACGTCAGGAGCGCTATCGCGTGACCTTCGATCAGAATTTCGCGGAGGTGATACGGGCGTGCGCCGGGCCACGTGCCTACGCTGACGGCACCTGGATTACCGGCTCAATACAGGCCGCTTATCTGGAATTGCACCAACGCGGCTACGCCCACAGTGTAGAAGTGTGGGAAAACGACGTGCTGGTTGGCGGGCTTTATGGACTGGCGATGGGGCAGCTATTTTTTGGCGAGTCGATGTTCAGTCGGGCTGACAATGCCTCCAAGGTTGGCTTTGCCACACTGGTGGAGCGCTTGAAAGCCTGGGGATTCGTGCTGATTGACTGCCAGATGCATACCAGGCACCTACAAAGCTTCGGTGCCAGGCCCATTTCACGCAAAGCGTTTTCCGATTTCCTGACTCGGCATCTGGATCAGCCTAATAACGCCGACTGGCTGCCTAGGCGAGTTCAGCAGGCTGACATACACTCTTGATAACGATTTATTTTTTGCGGCGGGGGCAATCATGACAGAGCTGGCGCGGCTGAAGTTTTATGCCACTCAACCCCACTCGTGCAGCTATTTGCCGGAAGAGCAAGCCACCACGCTGTTTCTGGACCCCAGCCAGCCGATGGACGTGGAAGTTTACGCCGATCTTTCGGACATGGGCTTTCGCCGTAGCGGCGACCATCTTTATCGACCCCATTGTCAAAACTGCAGTGCTTGCGTGCCTGCGCGCATCCCGGTCGATCTTTTTTCGCCTGACCGGCAACAAAAGCGTATTTTCAAACGCAACGCCGACATTGAAGTGCGCTGCACTAAACCGCGTTTTACTGAAGAATATTTCGACCTCTACCAACGCTACATCGAACAGCGCCATGCTGACGGCGACATGTTTCCACCTAGCCGCGATCAATTTTCGACTTTTTTAGTACGCGACCTGCCGTTCTGCAGATTCTATGAATTTCGCCTGGATAATCGCCTGCTGGCAGTCGCTGTTACCGACGTACTGCCCAACGGCCTTTCTGCGGTTTATACCTTCTACGAACCCACTGAAGAACGCCGCAGTCTGGGGCGCTACGCCATTTTGTGGCAAATCGCCGAAGCTGCACGCCAGCAGCTGCATGCGGTGTACCTGGGCTACTGGATAAAGAACTGCCAAAAGATGAATTACAAGACCCAATATCGACCCATCGAGCTGCTGACAAACCAAAGATGGATCACTCTTTATTGAAGACCTTGGCTTAACCGGCATTTTTCGGGCACAATGCACGCCGCTTTTGCCTGGCGCCACTTGCACCGGGCCACTCATTAGATACCGAGGGCTTTACTGCATGTCGAAAGAAGACAGCTTCGAAATGGAAGGCACTGTCGTCGACACCCTGCCCAACACCATGTTTCGTGTGGAGTTGGAAAACGGGCACGTCGTAACCGCGCATATCTCCGGCAAGATGCGCAAGAATTACATCCGTATTCTTACCGGTGACAAGGTGCGTGTTGAACTGACGCCCTACGACTTGAGCAAAGGGCGCATTACTTACCGCGCTCGATAAGCAAGTCTTAACAAAAACGCCCGGCTTCTGCCGGGCGTTTTTGTGTGCCCGGTTTTTATGGAAAAACTCGTCATCCTGTAGGAGCTGCCGAAAACTGCGAAGCGTTCATTCTGAAACCTCGCAATCGCAGCCTTCGGCAGCTCCTACAGTTCTGTGTTGGCTGCAACACAGCGCAGCGCCAACAACACCGTCAATCTGTACACAACAAAAAACCCCGCACCTCTTTCGAGATGCGGGGCTTTGGTGGGCCGGTAAGACCTAGGCCATTTCTGCTGTGGTTTCGTAGTCGAAGGTGATCTCGCCGTCCCTGAAGTCGATGTGTACCACACCGCCATGGTCGGCCAGCTCGCCAAACAGGATCTCCTCGGCCAACGGACGCTTGATCTTGTCTTGAATCAAACGCGCCATTGGACGGGCACCCATTGCGGCATCGTAACCACCTTGTGCCAGATAGCTTCTCGCCGCCTCGGTCACCTCAAGCAGCACACGCTTGTCTTCCAGCTGCGCCTGAAGCTCGGTGAGGAACTTGTCCACCACGCTTTTGATGACCTCATGACTGAGGCGACCAAATTGAATGATGGTGTCCAGACGGTTGCGGAACTCAGGCGTGAAGCTCTTCTTGATGACTTCCATCGCATCAGACGAATGGTCCTGATGAGTGAAGCCAATCGAAGCCCGGGCCGCCGATTCAGCACCAGCGTTGGTGGTCATGATCACGATCACATTACGGAAGTCCGCTTTGCGCCCGTTGTTATCGGTCAGCGTCCCGTGGTCCATCACCTGCAAGAGCAGGTTGAAAACTTCCGGATGCGCCTTCTCGATTTCATCGAGCAGCAGCACGCAATGCGGCTGCTTGGTGATCGCTTCGGTCAGAAGACCGCCCTGATCAAAACCAACATAACCTGGCGGAGCACCTATCAAGCGAGAAACAGTGTGCCGCTCCATGTACTCGGACATGTCGAAACGCACCAGCTCGATACCAAGCGCCTTGGCCAACTGACGAGCGGCTTCGGTCTTGCCGACACCGGTAGGACCGGCGAACAGGAACGAACCCACTGGTTTGTCAGGTGACTTCAGGCCAGCACGAGACAACTTGATCGCGGTGGACAGCGAATCGATCGCCGCATCCTGACCAAATACGGTCAGCTTCAGGTCTCGCTCAAGATTCCTCAGCAACTCCTTGTCGGAGCTGTTGACGTGTTTAGGCGGAATTCGTGCGATTTTCGCGACTATGTCTTCAACCTGCGCCACTTCGATGCGTTTCACGCGCTTCTCGACCGGCTGCAAGCGCTGGTAAGCCCCCGCCTCGTCGATCACATCGATCGCTTTATCAGGCATGTGACGGTCATTGATATAGCGCGATGCCAGTTCAGCAGCGGCACGCAAGGCTTCATCGCTGTACTCGATGTCGTGATGCGACTCGAAACGCCCTTTGAGGCCTCTCAGGATGCCGATGGTGTCTTCAACCGACGGCTCCGAGACGTCGACCTTCTGGAAACGCCGGGCCAAAGCGCGATCTTTTTCGAAGATGCCACGGAATTCCTGAAAGGTCGTCGAGCCGATGCAGCGAATATCACCTGACGAAAGCAGCGGCTTGAGCAGGTTAGACGCATCCATCACACCACCGGACGCAGCACCTGCGCCAATGATCGTGTGAATTTCATCGATAAACAGGATCGCGTGAGGACGCTTTTTCAGCTCGCCGAGCAACGCCTTGAAGCGCTTCTCGAAATCACCGCGATATTTGGTGCCCGCCAGCAGTGCTCCCAGATCAAGGGAATACACCACACTATTGGCCAGTAGATCAGGCACCTGATTGTCCACAATGCGCTTGGCCAGACCTTCAGCAATAGCGGTTTTGCCGACACCAGCCTCGCCTACCAGAAGCGGGTTGTTCTTGCGCCGACGCGCCAGAATCTGCGCGACTCGCTCGACTTCCTGCTCACGGCCGACCAGAGGGTCAATACGCCCCTGACGCGCTAATTCGTTAAGGTTGCTGGCATACGCATCCAGCGGATTACCTGAAGCAGAAGACTCACCACCCTCGTCGTCCTGCATATCTTGCTCACCTTCAGAGTGATCGCCCTGCCCAGGCACTTTGGATATGCCGTGGGCAATATAGTTGACGACATCTATGCGAGCCACGCTCTGCTGCTTGAGCAGAAACACTGCCTGGCTTTCCTGCTCACTGAAAATTGCAACCAGCACGTTTGCGCCGGTGACTTCACGCTTGCCCGAGCTCTGTACATGGAATACAGCACGTTGCAGGACGCGTTGGAAGCCCAGGGTTGGCTGGGTCTCGCGATCCTCGTCATGGACGGGAATCAGCGGCGTGGTGGAGTCGATGAACTCCTGCAAATCATGCTTGAGCTTATCGAGGTTTGCGCCGCAGGCACGCAGAACAGTGGCGGCAGCCTCATTGTCCAATAAAGCCAGCAGAAGGTGCTCGACAGTCATGAATTCATGACGTTTCGAACGAGCCTCCTTGAAGGCCAGATTGAGGGTGACTTCGAGCTCACGGTTTAACATAGCTTCACCTCATACCCAAGTGGTCGGCGATTAACCGTCCTTCTCGATCTCACAGAGTAGCGGATGCTGGCTTTCCCTGGCGTATTGGTTGACCTGCATTGCCTTGGTCTCGGCGATGTCGCGGGTAAACAATCCACATACTGCCCGTCCCTCTGTATGGACGGCCAGCATGACCTTGGTTGCCAGCTCACGATTCAGGTTGAAGAACACCTCGAGCACTTCGACAACGAAATCCATCGGGGTGTAATCATCATTAAATAAAACCACCTTGTACATCGGCGGCGCCTGTAATGTCGGCTTGGCATCCTGAACCGCGATGCCAGCCGCGTCATCCTCATGGGAATCCGGACTGTCCTGATTTGATATTAGTCGAATCTTGCTGATTGCATGCATGAAAGAAAAGTTCGTAAAGGGCGGATTGAATAATGAGTCGCAGTCTGACCGGTTTTCAAATGGACCGCCGCGTGACCTTGACTATCGGCTAATCAGTGTTACAAACAATAGAACCCACATTGGGTAAAAAGGGTCCGCGCAGTCAACCAAAATTTTTTTCGGTCCGGCGGATGAGGTTGATGATACTCCCAACGGAGTCCTTTGCAGAAGGATATGACTATGTATAGCGGTAAGGTCAAATGGTTCAATAATGCGAAAGGCTATGGCTTTATCGTGGAGGACGGGAAGACCGAAGACCTGTTCGCCCACTATTCTGCTATCAAAATGGACGGTTACAAGACCCTCAAGGCAGGTCAGCCCGTCAACTTTGAAATCATCCAGGGCCCCAAGGGAATGCATGCTACAGAGATCAAGGCAGCAGTCACAAATGAGCCAGCAGGGTCGCCCAGCCCTGTCACCACCCGGGCAGGAGTGCAGGAGAAGGTCACCGCCTGATCCGAAAACCTGCCAGATACGCCAATCCTGAAAAATCGGCCGGTTCAGTTATCTGAACCGGCCGATTTCGTTTGTAACGCCTGTTTACAGATGCTCTGCGCGTGTACCGCGAGCCCGCGCTTCCCGCCTACCTCGACCAACGGCCAATACCTTATGCTACCTCAAGCGCTTAGCATTAATGCTTAGCGCCAAGGGTTTGATATACTCCCGCCGTGACTAACGGGTCATAGGGGCAAACCAGTCTGGAAAGAGACTTTGCGCCCTTGTATGCGTTGGGCAGCAACTGCCGTCCGACCGCTTGACGCTCGACTGATGCACCTACCATCATCATCGCGAATAAACCTCGACTCAGGCTCAAGAAAAAGAGACTGCGAGCAAAGTGCATACCCTGCGCGCATCGAGATTTTGTGCATGCTCAGCAAAACAGAGAGTTCATACGAAATGTCCAACCGTTCGAAGATCATCTACACCTTTACCGACGAAGCTCCAGCACTCGCCACCTACTCGCTTCTTCCTATCATCGAAGCCTTCACTGCCTCCTCTGATATCGACGTTGAAACGCGAGACATCTCTCTGGCGGGCCGCATTCTTTCCAGCTTCCCTGAATCCCTGAGCGCTGATCAGCAAATCGGCGACCACCTCGCCGAGCTGGGCAAGCTGGCTACCACACCAGAAGCCAACATCATCAAGCTGCCAAACATCAGCGCCTCGGTCCCTCAACTCAAGGCGACCATCAAAGAACTGCAAGACCTGGGCTTCAAGATCCCTGACTACCCTGAGTCGCCGAGCACAGACGCGGAAAAAGACGTCCGTGCACGCTACGACAAGACCAAAGGCAGCGCCGTGAACCCGGTTCTGCGTGAAGGCAACTCGGACCGCCGCGCACCGTTGTCGGTCAAGAACTACGCTCGCAAGCACCCACATAAAATGGGCGCCTGGGCTGCAGACTCGAAATCCCACATTGCCCACATGAGCAATGGCGACTTCTACGGCAGTGAAAAGGCCGTTCTGATCGGCGCTGCCGATAACGTCAAAATCGAATTGATCGCTCAAGACGGCACAGCCACCGTTCTGAAAGAAAAGACCGCCGTGAAAGAAGGCGAGATCATCGATTCTTCGGTCATGAGCACCAAAGCCCTGCGCAGCTTCATCGCATCGGCTATCGAAGATGCCAAGGCAAAAGGCGTGCTGCTGTCGGTTCACTTGAAAGCCACCATGATGAAGGTCTCCGACCCGATCATGTTCGGCCAGATCGTCGCCGAGTACTACAAGGACGCGCTGACCAAGCACGCCGATGCACTCAAGCAGGCCGGCTTCAACCTGAACAACGGTATCGGCGATCTGTACGACCGTATCAGCGCCCTGCCTGCCGACAAACAGGCTGAAATCAAGGCTGACATCCAGGCCGTGTACGCCTCACGCGCCCCACTGGCAATGGTCAACTCGGACAAAGGCATCACCAACCTGCACGTGCCAAGCGACGTGATCGTCGACGCATCGATGCCGGCCATGATCCGTGACTCGGGCAAAATGTGGAACGCTGCTGGCGAACTGCAGGACACCAAGGCCGTGATCCCGGATCGTTGCTACGCAACCATCTACCAGGCCGTGATCGACGACTGCAAGAAAAACGGCGCTTTCGATCCGACCACCATGGGCAGCGTGCCAAACGTTGGCCTGATGGCGCAAAAAGCTGAAGAGTACGGCTCCCACGACAAGACCTTCCAGATCGCCAGTGCTGGCGTTGTCCGTGTATCGGACAGCAGCGGTAAGGTGCTGATGGAACAGAACGTCGAAGAAGGCGATATCTGGCGCATGTGCCAGGTCAAGGACGCGCCGATCCAGGACTGGGTCAAACTGGCCGTCAACCGCGCTCGCGCCAGCGACACCCCTGCCGTGTTCTGGCTGGACCCGGCTCGTGCTCACGACGCCGAGATGATCAAGAAAGTCCAGAAGTATCTGGCCGATCACGACACTGCAGGTCTGGATATCCGTGTGATGTCGCCGGTAGAAGCCATGGCGTTCACCCTGGAGCGCACACGCGCTGGCAAGGACACCATTTCGGTCACCGGTAACGTACTGCGCGACTACCTGACTGACCTGTTCCCGATCATGGAACTGGGCACAAGCGCCAAGATGCTGTCCATCGTGCCGCTGATGAACGGCGGTGGTCTGTTCGAAACCGGCGCGGGTGGTTCGGCTCCGAAGCACGTTCAGCAACTGGTTGAAGAAAACTTCCTGCGTTGGGATTCCCTGGGTGAGTTCCTGGCTCTGGCCGCTTCCCTGGAGCACCTGGGCAATACCTACAACAACCCGAAAGCCCTGGTTCTGTCGAAGACTCTGGATCAGGCAACCGGTGAGTTCCTGGACCGCAACAAGTCGCCTTCGCGCAAAGTCGGCAACATCGACAACCGCGGCAGCCACTTCTACCTGGCGCTGTTCTGGGCTCAAGCCCTGGCTGCCCAGAATGATGACGCAGCCCTCAAGGCACAGTTCAGCCCAGTGGCGAAAACCCTGGCCGACAACGAAGAAAAAATCGTTGCCGAACTGAACGCTGTACAAGGCAAGCCAGCGGAAATCGGCGGTTACTACTACCCGAACCCTGAGCTGACCAGCAAAGTCATGCGCCCAAGCGCAACCCTGAACGCAGCGATTGCTTCGCTGAACTAAGGTTTTTGCTGCACACAAACCCCGGCCTTGTGCCGGGGTTTGTGTTTGCGCGACACCCGATTTTCTGTAGGAGTGAGCTTGCTCGCGATAGCGTTCTGTCATTCAAAGCATTCATTGCCTGACAGAACGCTATCGCGAGCAAGCTCACTCCTACAGGAAAGCATTACAACTCCACCACCCGAGGAGCAACCACCCCATGAACTGGCAAGCCCACGTCACCGTCGCCACGATCGTCGAAGATCAAGGCAAATTCCTTTTTGTAGAAGAACTCAAGGGCGGCAAGGCAGTACTCAACCAGCCTGCCGGGCATCTTGATCCAGACGAATCCCTGCAGCGCGCCGCGGTACGCGAAACCCTCGAAGAAACCGGCTGGGACGTCGAACTGACCAGCGTCATCGGCATTTATCTGTATACCGCGCCGAGCAACGGTGTGACCTATCAGCGCATCTGCTTTGCCGCTAAACCGCTGCGCCACAATCCAGAGTATCAACTGGACGACGGCATCATCGGCCCGCTGTGGCTGACCCGGGATGAACTGGTGGCCCAACAGGAGCGCTGGCGCAGCGAGCTGGTGCTGCGTTGTGTGGACGATTACCTGAACGGCGAACACTTCAGTCTCGACCTGCTACGCGACAAGGCGTGAGACTCCCGCCGCCGGGCCTGTTAGAATCGCGTCCTTTTCGAAGCTACCCATTGAATTCCTATGCCTGATTCGACCCTTTCCGATACTGCACAGAAGCGCGTCATCGTCGGCATGTCCGGCGGCGTAGACTCTTCGGTTTCTGCCGTTCTGCTCATGGAGCAGGGCTATCAGGTGGAAGGCCTGTTCATGAAGAACTGGGAAGAAGACGATGGAACGGAATACTGCACCGCCCGTGAAGACCTGGCCGACGCCCAGGCCGTGTGCGACAAGATCGGCATCAAACTGCATACCGCCAACTTCGCTGCTGAATACTGGGACAACGTGTTCGAGCACTTCCTGGCCGAATACAAGGCCGGTCGCACGCCGAACCCGGACATTCTGTGTAACCGCGAAATCAAGTTCAAGGCGTTCCTCGATTACGCCCTGATGCTTGGCGCTGACCTGATTGCCACCGGCCACTACGTGCGCCGCCGGGATATCGATGGCCGCACCGAATTGCTCAAGGGTCTGGACCCGAACAAAGACCAGAGCTACTTCCTGCATGCCGTCGGTGGCGACCAGATCGCCCGGACCCTGTTCCCTGTCGGCGAACTGGAAAAGCCAGAAGTACGTGCCATCGCTGAGAAACACGGTCTGGCGACGGCAAAAAAGAAAGACTCAACCGGCATCTGCTTCATTGGCGAACGTCGTTTCACAGATTTCCTTCGCCAGTACCTGCCCGCTCAACCCGGCGAGATCAAGACCACCGAGGGTGAAGTAATCGGTCGCCACAGCGGCTTGATGTACCACACCATCGGCCAGCGCCAGGGCCTGGGCATTGGCGGTCTGAAAGACGCCAGCGATGACCCGTGGTACGTGCTGGTCAAGGACCTTGAGAACAACGAGCTGATCGTGGGTCAGGGCAACGATCACCCCTGGCTGTTCTCCCGGGCCCTCGTGGCTTCGCAGATCTACTGGGTCAACCCGATCGCCCTGAGCACGCCGCGTCGCCTGACTGCTAAAGTGCGCTACCGCCAAAGCGATCAGCTTTGCACGCTGGAGCAGACCGCCGACGGCTATCGCGCCACCTTCGACGAACCGCAACGCGCCGTTACACCGGGCCAGTCCGTGGTGTTTTATGACGGCGAAATCTGCTTGGGCGGCGGCGTGATTGAAATCGCCGAAGCCTGGCACAGCAAGGACAAGCGTTGATGACCCCGATTCAGGAGCAATTGGTCGCACTGGCTGGCGTATTTCAGGCCGCCGTACTGGTAGACCGCATAGCAAAGACCGGTCAGAGCAGCGAAGCAGTTCTGGGCTGCATGCTCGGCAGCCTGCTGGTGCAGGATCCCAAAGACACGCTGGACGTTTACGGTGGCGACGACCTGAACCTGCGCGAAGGCTACCGCGCCCTCGCCAGCGCACTGGAACGCGATCCGTCGACGCTGCAGCGCGAACCTCTGCGTTACGCCCTGTCGATGCTGGGCCTGGAAAGACAACTGGCCAAGCGCGACGACATGCTGCAAACCGTAGGCAACCGCCTGCCGCAAATCCAGTCTCAGGTTGAACACTTCGGCATCGCCCACGAAAACGTTATCGCGGCCTGTGGCGCTTTGTATCAGGACACCCTGAGTACCCTGCGCCAGCGCATTCAGGTGCATGGCGACATGCGCAACCTGCAACAGCCGAGCAATGCCTCGAAAATCCGCGCCCTGCTGTTGGCAGGTATTCGCTCTGCTCGCCTGTGGCGACAAAATGGCGGCCATCGCTGGCAACTGGTCGTAAGCCGTCGCAAGTTATTGAAAGAACTGTACCCATTGATGCATGGCTGATTCGCCACGCATTTGCAGAAACTGCTGACAAACATCGCGTGACATACGCTGGTCAGGCCGACCCGATCCAGCCTGGTTTTCATGTATGATACGCGCCCCTTTTCGTTGCCTGACTGTCCGAGAGCACCCTATGCAGCTTTCTTCGCTCACTGCGGTTTCCCCTGTTGACGGCCGCTACGCCGGTAAAACCGAGGCCTTGCGCCCAATTTTCAGCGAGTACGGTCTGATCCGTTTTCGCGTCATGGTTGAAGTGCGCTGGCTCCAGCGTCTGGCCGCACACCCTGAAATCACTGAAGTCCCAGCGTTTTCAGCTGAAGCCAACGCCATCCTCAACACCTTGGCGGAAGACTTCTCGATCACCCACGCAGAGCGCGTGAAAGAAATCGAGCGCACCACCAACCACGACGTCAAGGCCGTGGAATACCTGCTCAAGGAACAGGCTGCCAAGCTGCCTGAACTGGACAAGGTGAGTGAGTTCATTCACTTCGCCTGCACCAGCGAGGACATCAACAACCTGTCCCACGCCCTGATGCTGCGCGAAGGCCGCGACAACGTGATGCTGCCCCTGATGCGCAAGATCGCTGACTCAATCCGCGAGTTGGCCATCCGCTTCGCTGACGTTCCAATGCTGTCGCGCACCCACGGTCAACCAGCCTCCCCGACCACTCTGGGTAAAGAACTGGCCAACGTTGTGTACCGTCTGGAGCGTCAGATCGCCCAGATCGCTGCGGTACCGCTGCTGGGCAAGATCAACGGTGCAGTCGGCAACTACAACGCACACATCTCGGCTTACCCGTCCATCGACTGGGAAGCCAACGCACGCGCCTTCATCGAAGACGAGCTGGGTCTGGGCTTCAACCCTTACACCACGCAGATCGAACCGCACGACTACATTGCCGAGCTGTTCGACGCCATTGCGCGCTTCAACACCATCCTGATCGACTTTGACCGCGATATCTGGGGCTACATCTCTCTGGGTTACTTCAAACAGCGCACGATTGCTGGCGAAATCGGTTCGTCGACCATGCCGCACAAGGTCAACCCGATCGACTTCGAAAACTCCGAAGGCAACCTGGGTATCGCCAACGCACTGTTCCAGCACCTGGCGAGCAAGCTGCCTATCTCCCGCTGGCAGCGCGACCTGACCGACTCCACCGTGCTGCGCAACCTGGGCGTCGGCTTCGCCCACAGCGTTATCGCTTACGAAGCCACCCTCAAGGGCATCAGCAAGCTGGAGCTCAACGAGCAGAAAATCGCCGCTGATCTGGACGCTTGCTGGGAAGTCCTGGCTGAGCCGATTCAGACCGTCATGCGTCGCTACAACATCGAAAACCCGTATGAGAAGCTGAAAGAACTGACACGCGGCAAGGGCATCAGCCCTGAAGCCCTGCAGACGTTCATCGATACGCTGGACATGCCTGCCGAGGCCAAGGCCGAGTTGAATAAACTCACTCCGGCCAATTACATCGGTAATGCGGTAGCCCAAGCCAAGCGCA
This sequence comes from Pseudomonas quasicaspiana, assembly GCF_021147825.1. Lineage (NCBI taxonomy): Bacteria > Pseudomonadati > Pseudomonadota > Gammaproteobacteria > Pseudomonadales > Pseudomonadaceae > Pseudomonas > Pseudomonas quasicaspiana. The sequence continues at coordinate 26,698 of NZ_JAGTPI010000014.1, read as the reverse complement.
TCTGACCCGCATCACATCAGTGCACACGCCCGGCAGTGCCGGGCGTTTTTATTGCAGTCCCGAAAAGACAAACTTTCAATAGGTTACACATGAATCCTGATATTCCTCTTCAACTTCTGGGCGGCATCAGCGCGCGCGTTTTCCTGCGTGACTACTGGCAGAAAAAGCCACTCCTGATCCGTCAGGCCCTGCCGGGCTTTCAGAGCCCGATCGATCCTGACGAGCTGGCTGGCCTGGCCCTGGAAGAAGAGGTCGAATCGCGACTGGTCATCGAGAACGGCGAGCGCCCATGGGAGCTGCGTCGCGGCCCGTTCGCGGAAGACGAGTTCAGCAAGCTGCCGGAAAAAGACTGGACGCTGCTGGTTCAGGCGGTTGACCAGTTCGTGCCGGAAGTCAGCGAACTGCTGGAAAACTTCCGCTTCCTGCCAAGCTGGCGCATCGATGACGTCATGGTCAGCTTCGCCGCACCGGGTGGCGGTGTCGGCCCGCATTTCGACAACTACGACGTGTTCCTGCTACAGGGCCACGGCAAGCGTCACTGGCAGATCGGCCAGATGTGCGACTCCGATAGCCCGCTGCTGCAACACGCCGACCTGCGAATCCTGTCTGACTTCCAGATGACTGAAGAGTGGACGCTGGAACCGGGCGACATGCTTTACCTGCCGCCGCGCCTCGCCCACTGCGGCGTCGCCGTTGATGACTGCCTGACGTACTCGGTCGGCTTCCGCGCCCCGAGCGCTGCCGAAGTGCTGACCCACTTCACCGACTTCCTCAGCCAGTTCACGCCTGATGAAGAGCGCTACACGGATGCAGATGCCCAACCGGCCAACGATCCTCATCAGATCCAGCACGACGCGCTCGACCGCCTGAAAGCCTTGCTGGCTGAACACATGGGCGACGAGCGCCTGCTGCTGACCTGGTTCGGCCAGTTCATGACAGAACCACGCTACCCGGAACTGGTAACAGGTCCGGAGCTGGAAGAAGAAGACCTGCTGAGCAGTCTCGAACAGGGCGCAGTTCTCATTCGCAACCCAAGCGCACGTCTGGCGTGGTCCGAAGTTGATGACGACCTGCTACTGTTCGCCAGTGGTCAAAGCCGTCTGCTGCCGGGCAGCCTGCGGGAACTGCTGAAAATGATCTGCGCTGCCGATGCCCTGCACAGTGACAACCTCGGCCAATGGTTGGCCGATGAAGAAGGACGCAACCTGCTCTGTGAGCTGGTAAAACAAGGAAGCCTGGGGTTTGCCGATGAATAGAACCAACGTGCGTGTTGCCGACTGGCACAAAGACAACGCTGACATCCGCCGTGTACGCGATGCTGTGTTTGTTGCTGAGCAGTCGGTGCCGCCGGAGCTGGAATGGGATGCTGAAGACATCGACGCTATTCACTTTCTGGCACTGGAGGGTGACTTTGCCATTGGCACAGCCCGCCTGTTGCCGGACGGTGAAATAGGTCGGCTGTCAGTGCTCAAGGACTGGCGCGGCATGAACGTCGGTGAAGCGCTGCTCAGCGCCGTCATCAACGAAGCCGAGCGACGTGATCTGAGGCAACAAAAACTCAGTGGTCAGGTACAAGCCGTGGAGTTTTACGAACGCTTCGGCTTTACCGTCGTCAGTGAAGAGTTTCTTGAGGCAGGACTGCCTCACGTGAATATGACCCGCCACTCAGGCTGAAAGACCTGAATTGACGCCCTGCCCGCCTGCGCCAGCTGTCTATGCTGGTAAAGGTCGGCAGGGCGTTTTGCGTTTGAAGATTCAACTTGCGCGTCCACAGGCCGACAAACTGGCAAACTCAGGTCTTTTAGACGTTCCAGGAGATTGGATTTATGTTCCTGCGCCCCCTGCTTACCTCGCTGCTGCTGATATGTAGTGTCGGTGTCATGGCCGCTACCGAAGTGGTTCCCCTCAACTACCGGACCAGCGATGACCTGCTGCCAGTGGCCAAATCCTTCCTCGGCCCGGACGGTACGGTCAGCGCTTATAACAACCAGCTGATCGTCAATGCCGAGCCGCGCAAAATCGAAGAACTGCGCGCGTTGCTCTCACAACTTGATGTCGCCGCCAAACGCTTGCTGATCAGCGTCGACACCAGCGATAGCGCTTCACGTAGCAGCAATGGCATCAATCAGAACCGCGTCATCAACTATGGCACTGCCAGCCGCGAGGGTGGCGTGCAACAGGTGCAAGCCAGCGAAGGCACGCCAGCGTTGATTCAGGTGGGTCAGAGCGTGCCCGTTACAACGTCACGGACCGACAATTACGGCTATGCCCAGAGCAACACCGAATATCGCAACGTGACTCAGGGCTTCTACGTTACAGCCAGCGTGACCGGCGACATCGTGCACCTGAACATCAGCACCAATCGGGATCGCGTCAGCCAGGAACGGTCCGACACCTTCAAGGTGCAAAGTACCGACAGCCAGGTCAGCGGCCGCCTCGGTGAATGGATCACTCTGGCGGGCGTGAGCGATCAGTCAGTTGCTGACCGCCAAGGCAATACGCAGCAGTATTCAACCCAGGGTCGAGAGGACATGACATTGCGCGTCATGGTGCAAACCCTTGAGTGAGAAGGCTCCCGCAAAATCGGGCACTACAGGGCCTTTTACTGACTGACCAGTCGCACCGGAGCAAATATGTAGTGATAACAAAAAAGCACTACAAAACGTTTGACGGGTCAAAAATGGCGAGGCATGATTGCCTCGCTCCCGCTAATCAGAGGCCCTGAAGAGAGCCTTCGGGTCGCGCTCAAATCCTACGAGCCGATTCGTGTCTGTATCGCCCACAAGGCAGTTTGACGAGGTTGCGACTGGAACGAAGTTGTCCTGAGGGACGGAAGCGTATTACGGTCCATCGACAAAGCTGCTGAGTGACGAAATCGGGCGTCCCAGATGTCCGACTGCACGCCACAGCTACGCCCTGAACTCGCCTTTCCCGCCTCGAACGACCTCTTCCCGCCGCCACCGCGCAAATCAGGCTCATAGTCAGACATCTGATCAGCGAGCAGCCATCCATGTGCCTTCGATATCCGGGGCGTTTTGGCGGAGCAGGACATTCCAACAAAACCTATGTGAAAGGGGTTTCGCTCATGGCACTGACACGCGAACAACAAATAGCAGCTCTCGAGAAAGACTGGGCTGAAAATCCGCGCTGGAAAAATGTGACCCGTACGTATTCCGCCGCTGACGTCGTCCGCCTGCGTGGCTCGGTTCAACCTGAACACACGTTCGCCAGGAATGGCGCAGAGAAGCTCTGGAATCTGGTCACCCAAGGTGCCAAGCCTTCCTTCCGTCCTGACAAGGACTTCGTTAACTGCATGGGCGCTCTTACTGGCGGTCAGGCGGTACAACAGGTCAAGGCCGGTATTCAGGCGATTTATCTGTCTGGTTGGCAGGTAGCCGCCGACAATAATTCGGCCGAATCGATGTACCCCGATCAATCGCTGTACCCAGTGGACTCGGTGCCGACCGTAGTCAAGCGCATCAATAACTCCTTCCGCCGTGCCGACCAGATTCAGTGGAAAGCAGGGAAAGGTCCGGGCGATGAAGGATACATCGATTACTTCGCGCCCATCGTAGCGGATGCCGAAGCCGGGTTTGGCGGCGTACTCAACGCTTACGAACTGATGAAGAGCATGATCGAAGCGGGTGCCGCGGGCGTGCACTTCGAAGACCAACTGGCATCGGTCAAGAAATGCGGCCACATGGGCGGCAAGGTTCTGGTACCCACCCAGGAAGCCGTACAAAAATTGGTGGCCGCTCGCCTGGCGGCGGACGTTGCCGGTGTACCGACGATTATTCTGGCGCGTACCGACGCAAACGCTGCTGACCTGCTGACGTCTGACTGCGATCCGTATGACAAACCTTTCGTAACCGGCACCCGAACGCACGAAGGCTTCTACAAGGTACGCGCCGGGCTGGATCAGGCCATCGCTCGTGGCCTGGCCTACGCGCCTTATGCCGATCTGATCTGGTGTGAAACCGCCAAGCCGGATCTGGACGAAGCCCGTCGTTTTGCCGAGGCGATCAAGAAGGAGTACCCGGATCAGTTGCTCTCCTACAACTGCTCACCGTCCTTCAACTGGAAGAAGAATCTGGACGACGCGACCATTGCCAAATTCCAGCGCGAGCTTTCGGCTATGGGTTACAAGCACCAGTTCATTACCTTGGCGGGTATTCACAACATGTGGCACAGCATGTTCAACCTGGCGCACGACTACGCCCGCAACGACATGACCGCCTACGTGAAACTGCAGGAGCAGGAATTCGCCGATGCCGCCAAGGGTTACACCTTTGTTGCGCACCAGCAGGAAGTGGGCACCGGCTATTTCGATGACGTGACTACCGTGATTCAGGGGGGCGTGTCTTCGGTAACGGCACTGACGGGTTCGACAGAGGAAGAGCAGTTTCACTGATTGAAATGTGCGGCGCCCTTATCGCGGGCAAGCACCGCTCCCACAGGAAAAACTTGATCCCCTGTGGGAGCGGTGCTTGGTCTGGGCGGCATTCCGACGATAAGGTCAATAGAGAATTATCAGAAAACCGCCTAAAGCAGCAACTACCTCACATTTAAAGCTATTAACCTCGCCCAACAACAAATGATACTTATTATCATTTAGAAAACAGTCCTTCTTCCGTAACTTTTTAGAACGAAACATAATTAGCTTAAACCCCGCCAACCCCCGCCCCGCCTGCTCCAAACCCTCAACTCAGGGCTGTAAGTGATTAATTGCACAAATTAATTTGATATAGAAAATTTACTTGCCCTGTTTTTGCACATAAAATCATCGAAATTGATTTCGCTGCGACATATCGTCGCTGCATATACTATTTTCAAGCTCAGAGACCATTGATCTCTGTCAAGGAATGCCAGCATGTCCGAATCGACAGGTTTGATTGCCCACAACTGGGGCTTCGCCATTTTCCTTTTGGGTGTAGTCGGCCTGTGCGCCTTCATGCTCGGTGTTTCCAGCCTCTTGGGTAGCAAAGCCTGGGGCCGCAGCAAAAACGAACCGTTTGAATCCGGCATGCTGCCCACCGGCAGCGCCCGCCTCCGCCTTTCGGCAAAATTCTATCTGGTCGCGATGCTCTTCGTGATCTTCGACATTGAAGCCCTATATCTCTTTGCCTGGTCTGTGTCCGTCCGCGAAAGCGGCTGGACCGGATTCGTCGAAGCACTCGTTTTCATAGCAATTCTGTTGGCAGGTCTTGTCTACCTATGGCGGGTTGGAGCGCTGGATTGGGCTCCTGAAGGTCGCCGTAATCGGCAAGCGAAGCTAAAACAATGAGGCTTTGGCGATGCAATACAATCTCACCAGGATCGACCCGGATGCTCCAAATGACGAGTATCCAATCGGCAAACGGGAAACTGTTTCCGACCCGCTAGAAGATCAAGTCCACAAAAACATCTACATGGGCAAGCTGGAAGACGTGCTGAGTGGCGCGGTCAACTGGGGGCGTAAAAACTCCCTGTGGCCGTACAACTTCGGCTTGTCGTGCTGCTATGTGGAAATGACAACCGCCTTCACGGCGCCCCACGACATCGCCCGCTTCGGCGCCGAGGTTATCCGGGCATCGCCGCGTCAGGCGGATTTCATGGTTATTGCCGGTACTTGCTTCATCAAGATGGCGCCGATCATTCAGCGTCTCTACGAGCAAATGCTCGAACCTAAATGGGTTATTTCCATGGGTTCGTGCGCCAACTCCGGTGGTATGTACGACATTTATTCCGTGGTTCAGGGCGTGGACAAGTTCCTTCCTGTGGATGTCTATGTGCCCGGCTGCCCGCCCCGCCCCGAAGCATTTCTGCAAGGCTTGATGCTGTTGCAGGAATCCATCGGCCAGGAGCGTCGCCCTCTTTCCTGGGTCGTCGGTGACCAAGGCGTATATCGCGCCGAGATGCCGTCGCAAAAGGAACAGCGCCGCGAACAGCGAATTGCAGTCACCAATCTGCGCAGCCCCGACGAAGTCTGATCCAGAACTGTTCCTTTTAAAGAACGAATAGCTGGCTTCATTCTTTACGTTGACCGAAAGCGATAAAAAACCATGACTACAGGCAGTGCTCTGTACATCCCGCCTTACAAGGCAGACGACCAAGACGTCGTCGTAGAATTGAACAACCGTTTTGGCGCCGAGGCGTTCACCGCCCAATCGACCCGCACTGGCATGCCTGTGCTGTGGGTCGAGCGTGCGCGCCTGATCGAGGTGCTGACCTTCCTGCGTCAGCTGCCCAAACCTTACGTCATGCTGTACGACCTGCATGGCGTGGACGAGCGTCTGCGTACCAAGCGCCATGGCTTGCCGGGTGCTGACTTCAGCGTGTTCTACCACTTGCTGTCGATCGAACGTAACAGCGACGTGATGATCAAGGTAGCGCTGTCCGAAAGTGATCTAAGCCTGCCGACCGTAACCCGCATCTGGCCCAACGCCAACTGGTACGAGCGTGAAGTCTGGGACATGTTCGGTATCGACTTCCCAGGTCACCCGCACCTGAGCCGCATCATGATGCCGCCGACCTGGGAAGGTCACCCGCTGCGCAAGGACTTCCCGGCGCGCGCCACCGAATTCGATCCGTTCAGCCTGACGCTGGCCAAGCAGCAGCTTGAAGAAGAAGCCGCGCGCTTCAATCCGGAAGACTGGGGCATGAAGCGCTCCGGCACGAACGAGGACTACATGTTCCTCAACCTGGGCCCGAACCACCCTTCGGCTCACGGTGCGTTCCGTATCATCCTGCAGCTGGACGGTGAAGAAATCGTCGATTGCGTTCCGGACATTGGCTACCACCACCGTGGTGCCGAGAAAATGGCCGAGCGTCAGTCGTGGCACAGCTTCATTCCGTACACCGACCGGATCGATTATCTGGGCGGCGTGATGAACAACCTGCCGTACGTGCTCTCAGTCGAGAAACTGGCTGGCATCAAGGTGCCTGAGAAAGTCGACACCATCCGAATCATGATGGCCGAGTTCTTCCGGATCACCAGCCACTTGCTGTTCCTGGGTACTTACATTCAGGACGTGGGCGCCATGACTCCGGTGTTCTTCACCTTCACCGACCGGCAGAAAGCCTACACGGTGATCGAAGCCATCACCGGTTTCCGTCTGCACCCGGCCTGGTATCGCATCGGTGGCGTTGCCCACGACCTGCCACGCGGTTGGGAAAAACTGGTCAAGGATTTCGTTGACTGGCTGCCGAAGCGTCTCGACGAATACACCAAAGCGGCTCTGCAAAACAGCATCCTCAAAGGCCGGACCATTGGTGTCGCTGCCTATAACACCAAAGAGGCCCTCGAATGGGGTGTCACCGGTGCAGGCCTGCGTTCCACCGGTTGCGATTTCGACCTGCGTAAAGCGCGTCCTTACTCCGGCTACGAGAACTTCGAGTTTGAAGTGCCGCTGGCGGCCAATGGTGATGCCTACGACCGCTGCATGGTTCGCGTCGAAGAAATGCGCCAGAGCATCAAGATCATCGACCAGTGCATGCGCAACATGCCGGAAGGCCCGTACAAGGCGGATCACCCGCTGACCACGCCGCCGCCGAAAGAGCGCACGCTGCAGCACATCGAGACCTTGATCACGCACTTCCTGCAAGTTTCGTGGGGCCCGGTCATGCCAGCCAACGAATCCTTCCAGATGATTGAAGCGACCAAGGGCATCAACAGTTACTACCTGACGAGCGACGGCGGCACCATGAGCTACCGTACCCGGATCCGCACCCCAAGTTTCCCGCATCTGCAACAGATCCCTTCGGTGATCAAAGGCAGCATGGTCGCGGACTTGATCGCGTACCTGGGTAGTATCGATTTCGTTATGGCCGACGTGGACCGCTAAGCATGAGCATGAACAGCACGCTTATCCAGACAGACCGTTTCGCCCTGAGCGAAACCGAGCGCTCGGCCATCGAGCACGAGCTGCATCACTACGAGGACCCGCGCGCGGCGTCCATCGAAGCCCTGAAGATCGTTCAGAAGGAACGCGGCTGGGTGCCGGACGGCGCGATCTACGCCATCGGCGAACTTATTGGCATCCCTGCCAGCGACGTTGAAGGTGTGGCGACGTTCTACAGCCAGATCTTCCGCCAGCCGGTTGGCCGACACATCATCCGTGTCTGCAACAGCATGGTCTGCTTTATTGCCGGCCATGAATCAGTGGTCGAAGAAATCCAGAGCTCGCTGGGCATCGCCCCGGGCCAGACCACGGCCGACGGCCGCTTCACCCTGCTGCCGGTCTGCTGCCTGGGCAACTGCGACAAAGCCCCGGCCGTGATGGTCGACGATGACACCTTTGGCGACGTGCAACCCGGCACCGTGGCCAAGATGCTGGAGGGTTACCCATGACCATCACTTCCTTCGGCCCTGCCAACCGCATTGCGCGCACGGCAGAAACCCATCCGCTGACCTGGCGTCTGCGTGACGATGGCGAGCCGGTCTGGCTCGACGAATATCAGGCCAAAGACGGTTATGCGGCGGCGCGCAAGGCGCTCACCCAGCAATCGCCTGACGATATTGTCCAGTCCGTCAAAGACTCCGGCCTTAAAGGTCGCGGCGGCGCGGGCTTCCCCACTGGCGTTAAGTGGGGCCTGATGCCCAAAGACGAATCCATGAACATCCGCTACCTGCTGTGCAACGCGGATGAAATGGAGCCCAACACCTGGAAAGACCGGATGTTGATGGAACAGCTGCCGCATCTGTTGGTGGAAGGCATGCTGATCAGTGCTCGCGCCCTGAAAGCCTATCGCGGCTATATCTTCCTGCGCGGCGAATACGTCACTGCGGCCAAGCACCTCAATCGTGCCGTGGCAGAAGCCAAAGCAGCCGGTCTGCTGGGCAAGAACATTCTGGGCACCGGCTTTGATTTCGAGCTGTTTGTGCACACCGGCGCCGGGCGTTACATCTGCGGTGAAGAAACCGCACTGATCAACTCCCTGGAAGGCCGTCGCGCCAACCCGCGCTCCAAGCCGCCCTTCCCTGCCGCCGTTGGCGTGTGGGGCAAGCCGACGTGCGTGAACAACGTCGAAACGCTGTGCAACGTACCGGCCATCGTTGGCAACGGTAATGACTGGTACAAGTCCATCGCCCGCGAAGGCAGCGAAGACCACGGCACCAAGCTGATGGGGTTCTCCGGCAAGGTGAAAAACCCTGGCCTGTGGGAACTGCCTTTCGGCGTGCAGGCCCGTGAGTTGTTCGAAGACTACGCAGGCGGCATGCGCGACGGTTACAAGCTCAAGTGCTGGCAGCCAGGCGGCGCCGGTACTGGCTTCCTGCTGCCAGAACACCTGGAAGCGCAAATGTATGCCGGTGGCATCGCCAAGGTCGGCACCCGGATGGGTACCGGTCTGGCCATGGCCGTTGACGACAAGGTCAACATGGTCTCGCTGCTGCGCAACATGGAAGAGTTCTTCGCTCAGGAATCCTGCGGTTTCTGCACCCCTTGCCGTGACGGTTTGCCATGGAGCGTGAAGATTCTGCGCGCCCTGGAAAAAGGTGTCGGCCAGGCGGGTGATATCGAAACCCTGCTGGGACTCGTTGGCTTCCTTGGCCCGGGCAAGACCTTCTGCGCTCACGCACCGGGTGCCGTGGAGCCGCTGGGCAGTGCGATCAAATATTTCCGCCCGGAGTTCGAGGCCGGTATCGCGCCCACCAGCGCAGCCGTTCCCCCTCTGGCAAGACCGATCATCGTCGGCGCGTAACCGTTTGCAAGGCCGGGGGACATCCCCCGGTTCATCGCACGATGACGCCGTGAAGGCTGTTTAGAGTCGTGCGAATAACAAGATTCCATTAGCCACGCCCGCTGACACCGGGCCAACGAAGACCTTTGAACCATGGCCACTATCCACGTAGACGGCAAAGCGCTCGAAGTCGATGGGGCAGACAACCTGTTACAGGCATGTCTGTCGCTAGGCCTCGACATCCCGTATTTCTGCTGGCATCCCGCCCTTGGCAGCGTTGGCGCCTGTCGCCAATGTGCGGTCAAGCAGTACACGGACGAGAACGACACCCGTGGTCGTATCGTCATGTCCTGCATGACTCCAGCCACCGATAACACCTGGATTTCCATCGAAGATGACGAATCCAAGGCCTTCCGGGCCAGTGTCGTCGAATGGCTGATGACCAACCACCCCCACGACTGCCCGGTCTGTGAGGAAGGCGGTCACTGCCACCTGCAAGACATGACCGTGATGACTGGCCACAACGAGCGCCGTTATCGCTTCACTAAACGCACCCACCAGAACCAGGAACTCGGCCCGTTCATCGCTCACGAGATGAACCGCTGCATCGCCTGCTACCGTTGCGTGCGTTTCTACAAAGATTACGCAGGCGGCACTGACCTCGGTGTATTCGGCGCTCACGACAACGTGTATTTCGGTCGCGTTGAAGACGGCGTTCTGGAAAGCGAGTTCTCCGGCAACCTCACCGAGGTCTGCCCGACCGGTGTGTTCACCGACAAGACTCACTCCGAGCGCTACAACCGTAAGTGGGACATGCAGTTCTCGCCAAGCATCTGCCATGGCTGCTCCAGCGGTTGCAACATCAGCCCGGGCGAGCGCTACGGTGAAATCCGTCGCATCGAGAACCGCTACAACGGTTCGGTGAACCAGTATTTCCTGTGCGACCGTGGCCGTTTCGGTTATGGCTACACCAACCGCGAAGACCGTCCACGTCAGCCGCATCTGGCCGATGGCAGCAAACTGAGCCTGGATCAGGCACTGGATAACGCTGCTGATCTGCTGCGCGGTCGCAACATCGTCGGTATCGGTTCGCCGCGTGCCAGCCTGGAAAGCAACTACGCCCTGCGCGAGCTGGTAGGTGCCGAGCACTTCTATTCAGGTATCGAAGCCTCAGAGCTTGAGCGTATTCGTCTGGTCGCTCAGGTGTTGAAAGACAGCCCGCTGCCGATCCCTACCCTGCGTGACATCGAAGACCACGACGCTATTTTCGTCCTTGGTGAAGACCTGACCCAGACCGCTGCTCGTCTGGCTCTGGGTCTGCGCCAAGCGGTGAAAGGCAAAGCCGAGGACATGGCCGCGGCGATGAAAGTCCAGCCATGGCTCGACGCGGCAGTGAAGAACATCGGTCAGCATGAGCTGAACCCACTGTTCATCGCCAGCCTGGCCGAAACCAAACTGGATGATGTTGCCGAAGAATGCGTCCACGCAGCACCGGACGATCTGGCGCGTATCGGTTTCGCCGTCGCTCACGCGCTGGATGCCAGTGCGCCAGCCGTTGAAGGCCTTGAGCCTGAAGCTCTGGAATTGGCACAGCGCATTGCCGACGCCCTGCTGGCCGCCAAGCGCCCATTGATCATCGCCGGTACTTCGCTGGGTTCCAAAGCGCTGATCGAAGCCGCGGCCAACATTGCCAAAGCGCTGAAGCTGCGCGACAAGGCAGGCTCAATCAGCCTGATCGTGCCGGAAGCCAATAGCCTCGGCCTGGCCCTGCTGGGTGGCGACTCTGTCGATGCCGCGCTGCAAGCAGTAATCGACGGCAAGGCCGATGCCATTGTCGTGCTGGAAAACGATCTGTACACCCGCACCGATGCTGCCAAGGTCGATGCAGCCCTGAGCGCGGCGAAAGTCGTGATCGTGGCTGATCATCAGAAAACCCCGACCGGTGATCGTGCTCATCTGGTGCTGCCTGCTGCCAGCTTTGCTGAAGGCGACGGTACGTTGGTCAGTCAGGAAGGCCGTGCTCAGCGCTTCTTCCAGGTGTTCGACCCGACTTATCTGGACGCCAGCATTCTGGTTCACGAAGGCTGGCGCTGGCTGCACGCCCTGCGCGCCACCCTGCTGAACAAACCGGTGGACTGGACGTTGCTGGACCACGTGACGGCTGCCTGCGCTGCAAGCAATCCGCAACTGGCCGCCATCGTCAACGCTGCGCCATCGGCTGCGTTCCGTATCAAAGGCCTGAAACTGGCTCGCGAACCGCTGCGTTATAGCGGCCGTACGGCTATGCGCGCCAACATCAGCGTGCACGAACCGCGTACTTCGCAAGACAACGACACCGCGTTCTCCTTCTCCATGGAAGGTTACTCGGGTTCGGTTGAACCACGTCAGCAAGTACCATTTGCCTGGTCACCGGGCTGGAACTCGCCACAAGCCTGGAACAAGTTCCAGGACGAAGTCGGCGGTCACTTGCGTGCCGGTGATCCGGGTACCCGCCTGATCGAAACCCAGGGCGATAACCTGGGCTGGTTCACCAGCGCACCTCGCGCCTTCTCCCCGGCTCAAGGTACCTGGCAAGTGGTGCCGTTCTATCACCTGTTCGGCAGCGAAGAAAACTCGTCGAAAGCCGCTCCGGTTCAAGAACGTATTCCTGCTCCGTATGTGGCTCTGGCCAAGTCGGAAGCTGATCGCCTGGGCGTCAACGAAGGTGCGCTGCTTTCCTTGAACGTTGCCGGTCAGACCCTGCGTCTGCCGCTGCGAATCAACGAAGAGCTGGGCGCGGGTCTCGTGGCATTGCCTGCCGGTCTGGCCGGTATTCCGCCGGCGATTTTCGGCAAGTCCGTTGACGGTCTGCAGGAGGCAGCGCAATGAGTTGGTTCACCCCTGATGTGATCGACGCGATCATTGCGGTCGTCAAGGCCATCGTTGTGCTGCTGGCCGTTGTGGTCTGCGGCGCACTGCTGAGCTTTGTGGAACGTCGTCTGCTGGGCTGGTGGCAGGACCGTTACGGTCCGAACCGCGTCGGCCCGTTCGGCATGTTCCAGATTGCTGCCGACATGCTGAAAATGTTCTTCAAGGAAGACTGGACCCCGCCGTTTGCCGACAAGGTGATCTTCACCCTGGCCCCGGTAGTTGCCATGAGCGCCTTGCTGATCGCGTTCTCGATTATCCCGATCACCCCAAGCTGGGGCGTGGCGGACCTGAACATCGGTCTGCTGTTCTTCTTCGCCATGGCCGGGCTGTCGGTTTACGCCGTTCTGTTTGCCGGTTGGTCGAGTAACAACAAGTTCGCCTTGCTCGGCGCACTGCGTGCCTCGGCACAAACCGTGTCCTATGAAGTGTTCATGGGCCTGGCTCTGATGGGCATCGTGGTGCAGGTTGGCTCGTTCAACATGCGCGACATCGTGGAGTATCAGGCGCAAAACCTGTGGTTCATCATTCCGCAGTTCTTTGGCTTCTGTACGTTCTTCATTGCCGGCGTCGCCGTGACTCACCGTCACCCGTTCGACCAGCCGGAAGCAGAACAGGAACTGGCTGACGGTTACCACATTGAATATGCAGGCATGAAGTGGGGCATGTTCTTCGTTGGCGAATACATCGGCATCATTCTGATCTCGGCGCTGCTGGTGACATTGTTCTTCGGTGGCTGGCACGGTCCGTTCGATATCCTGCCTTCGCTGTCGTTCTTCTGGTTCGCCATCAAGACTGCATTTTTCATCATGCTGTTCATCCTGCTGCGTGCATCCATTCCGCGCCCACGCTATGACCAGGTCATGGATTTCAGCTGGAAATTCTGTCTGCCGCTGACCCTGATCAATTTGCTGGTGACTGCTGCGGTTGTGCTGTTGAACACACCAGCCGGCTCGGTTCAGTGAGGATTTGACCCATGTTCAAATATATTGGCGACATCGTTAAGGGTACTGGTACCCAGTTGCGAAGCCTGGTGATGGTATTCGGTCACGGCTTCCGCAAACGCGACACCCTGCAATACCCGGAAGAAGCGGTGTACCTGCCGCCGCGCTATCGCGGTCGTATCGTACTGACCCGCGACCCTGATGGTGAAGAACGCTGCGTAGCCTGCAACCTGTGCGCCGTGGCCTGCCCGGTTGGTTGCATCTCGCTGCAGAAAGCCGAAACCGATGACGGCCGTTGGTACCCAGAGTTCTTCCGCATCAACTTCTCGCGTTGCATTTTCTGCGGCCTGTGCGAAGAAGCCTGCCCGACCACGGCGATCCAGCTGACACCGGATTTCGAAATGGCCGAGTTCAAGCGTCAGGATCTGGTTTACGAGAAAGAAGATCTGCTGATCTCCGGCCCCGGCAAGAACCCTGACTACAACTTCTATCGCGTCGCCGGTATGGCCGTCGCTGGCAAGCCCAAGGGCTCTGCACAGAACGAAGCCGAACCGATCAACGTCAAGAGCTTGCTGCCTTAAGGAAGTAAAGATGGAATTCGCTTTCTATTTCGCATCCGGCATCGCTGTAGTGTCCACCCTGCGGGTGATCACCAACACGAACCCGGTGCATGCCCTGCTCTACCTGATCATTTCGCTGATCGCCGTGGCGATGACTTTTTTCAGCCTTGGCGCTCCGTTCGCCGGGGTTCTGGAAGTCATCGCTTATGCGGGCGCGATCATGGTCCTGTTCGTTTTTGTGGTGATGATGCTCAACCTGGGCCCTGCCTCGGTTCAGCAGGAACGCACCTGGCTCACACCCGGTATCTGGGTCGGTCCGGTGATTCTGGGCGCGCTGCTGCTGGCTGAGTTGCTGTACGTGCTGTTCGCCAACCAGACAGGCGCCGCTATCGGTCACACCACCGTCGACGCCAAGGCAGTCGGCATCAGCCTGTTCGGGCCCTACCTGCTGATCGTCGAACTGGCCTCGATGCTTCTGCTGGCTGCTGCAGTAACGGCATTCCATTTGGGCCGCAACGAAGCGAAGGAGCCAAGCCAATGAATGCTATCCCTCTGGAGCACGGTCTGGCGGTTGCCGGGGTCCTGTTCGTTCTCGGCCTGGTCGGTCTGATAGTGCGCCGTAACATTCTTTTTGTGTTGATGAGCCTGGAGATCATGATGAACGCATCGGCTCTGGCGTTCGTCGTTGCCGGTAGCCGCTGGGCTCAGCCGGATGGACAGGTCATGTTCATCCTGGTGATCACCCTCGCGGCGGCCGAGGCCAGCATTGGCCTGGCGATCCTGATGCAGCTGTATCGCCGCTTCCACACTCTCGATATCGACGCTGCCAGCGAGATGCGCGGATGAACCTACTCTTTCTGACTTTCGTATTTCCCCTGATCGGTTTTCTGCTGCTGTCGTTCTCTCGTGGGCGTATCTCGGAAAACCTCGCGGCACTGATTGGCGTCGGCTCTATAGGCCTGTCAGCCATTGTCACCGCCTGGGTCATCTGGCAATTCAACGTTGCGCCGCCTGAAGGCGGTCACTACACCCAGGTGTTGTGGCGCTGGATGGCCGTGGACGGTTTCGAGCCCAACTTCGCCCTGTATCTGGACGGCCTGTCCGTGACGATGCTGGGTGTCGTGGTTGGCGTCGGCTTCCTGATCCATCTGTTCGCTTCCTGGTACATGCGTGGCGAAGCCGGTTACTCGCGTTTCTTCGCGTACACCAACCTGTTTATCGCCAGCATGCTGTTCCTGGTGCTCGGCGATAACCTGTTGTTCCTGTACTTCGGTTGGGAAGGTGTAGGCCTGTGCAGTTACTTGTTGATCGGTTTCTACTACAGCAACCGCAACAACGGTAACGCGGCACTCAAAGCCTTCATCGTGACCCGTATCGGCGACGTGTTCATGGCCATCGGCCTGTTCATCCTGTTCCAACAACTGGGTACGCTGAATATCCAGGAATTGCTGGTGCGTGCGCCTGAGCACTTCAAGGTAGGCGACTTCTGGATCGTGCTGGCCACTCTGCTGCTGCTCGGTGGTGCTGTCGGTAAATCCGCGCAACTGCCGCTGCAAACCTGGCTGGCAGACGCAATGGCTGGCCCGACGCCGGTTTCGGCACTGATCCATGCCGCAACCATGGTGACCGCAGGTGTTTACCTGATCGCCCGGACTCACGGTCTGTTTGCTCTGGCTCCGGACATTCTGCATCTGGTAGGTATCGTCGGCGGCGTGACACTGGTTCTGGCAGGTTTCGCAGCACTGGTACAGACCGACATCAAACGTATCCTCGCCTACTCGACCATGAGCCAGATCGGCTACATGTTCCTGGCGCTGGGCGTCGGTGCCTGGGAAGGCGCGATCTTCCACCTGATGACTCACGCCTTCTTCAAGGCGCTGCTGTTCCTCGCCTCCGGTGCGGTGATCGTTGCCTGCCACCACGAGCAGAACATCTTCAAGATGGGCGGCCTGTGGAAGAAACTGCCTCTGGCCTACGCCAGCTTCATCGTCGGCGGCTCGGCCCTTGCGGCCTTGCCATTGCTGACGGCGGGTTTCTACTCCAAAGACGAAATTCTCTGGGAGGCTTTCGCCAGCGGCAACAACGGTCTGCTGTATGCAGGTCTGGTCGGCGCATTCATGACTTCCCTGTACACCTTCCGCCTGATCTTCATCACCTTCCACGGTGAAGCGAAAACGGAAGCGCACGCAGGTCACGGTATTGCCCACTGGTTGCCATTGAGTGTGCTGATCGTGCTGTCGACTTTCATCGGCGCGCTGATCACCCCACCGTTGGCGGGTGTGCTGCCGCAAAGCGTCGGCCATGCCGGTGGCGATGCCAAGCACAGCCTGGAAATCGCCTCGGGTGCTATCGCTCTCGCCGGTATCCTGCTCGCAGCGTTGCTGTTCCTGGGCAAGCGCCGCTTGGTCACTTCCATCGCCAACAGCGCACCGGGCCGTTTCCTGTCGGCCTGGTGGTTCGCGGCATGGGGCTTCGATTGGGTGTACGACAAGCTGTTCGTCAAGCCGTATCTGGCTATCTGCCAGTTGCTGCGTAGCGACCCACTGGACCACACCATTGGTTTGATCCCACGTCTGGTCAAGGCAGGTCATGGCAGCATGACCCGTACCGAAACCGGTCAACTGCGCTGGTATGCCGCTTCGATCGCTGTAGGTGCCGTACTGGTACTCGGCGCCGTCGTCGTGGTTGCGGTCTGACATGAACCTTGCGAATTTGCGAAAGGAATTGAGCCCGTCATGATTCTGCCTTGGCTAATCCTGATCCCCTTTATCGGTGGCCTGCTGTGCTGGCAAGGTGAGCGCTTCGGCCCTACCCTGCCGCGCTGGATCGCGCTGCTGACCATGTCCCTCGAACTGGCCCTGGGCCTCTGGTTGTGGAGTACTGGCAACTACAGTTACGCACCAGCGCCCGGCGTCGACCCAACCTGGGCTATCGAATTCAAGCACTTGTGGATCGCTCGCTTCGGCATCAGCGTCCACTTGGCCCTTGATGGTCTTTCGTTGCTGATGATCCTGCTGACCGGCCTGCTCGGTGTGCTGTCGGTGTTGTGTTCGTGGAAAGAGATCCAGCGTAACGTTGGTTTCTTCCACCTCAACCTGATGTGGATCCTCGGTGGCGTGATTGGCGTGTTCCTGGCCATCGACCTGTTCATGTTCTTCTTCTTCTGGGAAATGATGCTGGTGCCGATGTATTTCCTCATCGCGCTCTGGGGTCACAGCTCGGCGGACGGCAAGAAGACACGAATCTACGCCGCGACCAAGTTCTTCATCTTCACTCAGGCCAGCGGCCTGATCATGTTGGTGGCGATCCTCGGTCTGGTCCTGGTCAACTTCAACCAGACCGGAGTAATCACGTTCGATTACGCCACACTGCTGAAGACCCAACTGGCACCGGGCACCGAATACATCCTGATGCTGGGCTTCTTCATTGCCTTCGCGGTGAAGCTGCCAGTGGTGCCCTTCCACTCCTGGCTGCCGGATGCTCACGCCCAGGCACCAACAGC
This sequence comes from Pseudomonas quasicaspiana, assembly GCF_021147825.1. Lineage (NCBI taxonomy): Bacteria > Pseudomonadati > Pseudomonadota > Gammaproteobacteria > Pseudomonadales > Pseudomonadaceae > Pseudomonas > Pseudomonas quasicaspiana. The sequence continues at coordinate 9,125 of NZ_JAGTPI010000014.1, read as the reverse complement.
GGGTTCGGTCGACCTGGCCGGTATCCTGTTGAAAACTGCAGCTTATGGCCTGCTGCGTTTTGCACTGCCGCTGTTCCCGAACGCGTCTGCAGAGTTCGCGCCTATCGCGATGATTCTGGGCCTGATCGGCATTTTCTACGGCGCTTTCCTGGCATTCGCACAGACCGACATCAAGCGTTTGATCGCGTTCTCCAGCGTCTCGCACATGGGCTTCGTGCTGATCGGGATCTATTCCGGCAGCCAGCAAGCGCTGCAAGGCGTTGTGATTCAGATGCTTGCTCACGGTCTGTCGGCTGCCGCACTGTTTATCCTCAGCGGTCAGCTGTACGAGCGGCTGCATACGCGTGACATGCGTGAAATGGGTGGTTTGTGGTCGCGCATCGCCTACCTGCCAGCGATCAGCCTGTTCTTCGCGGCGGCCTCTCTGGGTCTGCCGGGTACCGGTAACTTTGTGGGTGAGTTCCTGATCCTGCTGGGCAGCTTTGTCAGTGCGCCATGGATCACCGCAATTGCCACGTCCGGTCTGGTGTTTGGCTCTGTCTACTCGCTGATCATGATCCACCGCGCCTACTTCGGCCCGGCGAAATCCGACGAGCCTCTCAAGGGCATGGACGGGCGGGAAATGATCATGGTGCTCGGTCTGGCCGTATTGCTGGTACTGGTCGGGGTTTACCCGCAGCCATTCCTCGATACGTCTGCAGCGACCATGCACGGCGTGCAGCAATGGCTCGGCACTGCCTTCACTCAACTCGCTTCGGCCCGGTAAGAGCGCTATGGACCTGACGACTCAACACTTTATTGCGCTTGCCCCACTGCTGATTACCAGCCTTACCATTGTTGTGGTGATGCTGGCGATCGCATGGCGCCGCAATCACTCGCAAACCTTCCTGCTCAGCGTGGGGGGGCTTAACCTTGCCCTGCTCTCGATCTACCCGGCATTGAAAGTCGCTCCGCTGGTAGTGACGCCCCTGCTGCAGATCGACAGCTTCGCCTGCCTGTACATGGCGCTGATCCTCGCCTCGACTCTGGCCTGTGTGACCATGGCTCACGCCTATCTCGGCGATGGCAAAGCTGGCTATCCTGGAAATCGTGAAGAGCTTTACCTGCTGATCCTGCTCGCCGCTGCTGGCGGTCTGGTACTGGTCAGCGCGCAACACCTGGCAGGCCTGTTTATCGGTCTGGAGCTGTTGTCGGTGCCGGTCTACGGTCTGGTCGCTTATGCATTCTTCAACAAGCGCTCGCTGGAAGCCGGTATCAAATACATGGTTCTCTCGGCAGCCGGTTCGGCGTTCCTGCTGTTCGGCATGGCGCTGCTGTATGCCGAAGCTGGCACGCTGGGCTTTGAAGGCATTGGTAAGGCGCTGGCTGCAAGCGGTCTGCCAAGCCCGATCGCCAGCCTGGGTCTGGGCATGATGCTGGTAGGTCTGGCGTTCAAGCTGTCGCTGGTGCCTTTCCACCTGTGGACTCCGGACGTCTACGAGGGCGCGCCTGCCCCGGTAGCGGCTTTCCTGGCCACTGCCAGCAAGGTTGCTGTGTTCGCAGTGCTGGTGCGTCTGTTCCAGATCTCCCCCGCGGCCAACAGCGGTGTACTGCATGACGTACTGGCGGTCATCGCCGTGGCGTCGATCATCGTCGGCAACCTGCTGGCACTGATGCAGAACAACTTGAAGCGTTTGCTGGGTTACTCGTCCATCGCCCACTTCGGCTATCTGATGATTGCCCTGGTGGCGAGCAAAGGCATGGCGGTTGAGGCTATCGGCGTGTATCTGGTCACTTATGTACTGACCAGCCTGGGCAGCTTCGGTGTGATCACCATGATGTCGTCGCCGTACAGCGGCCGTGATACCGATGCGATGTTCGAATACCGCGGTCTGTTCTGGCGTCGTCCATACCTGACAGCGGTAATGACCCTGATGATGCTGTCCCTGGCGGGCATCCCGCTGACGGCTGGCTTCATCGGCAAGTTCTACATCATCGCAACAGGCGTTGAGTCGAAGCTGTGGTGGTTGCTCGGTGCGCTGATCATCGGTAGCGCTATCGGCATCTTCTACTACCTGCGCGTGATGGTCACGCTGTATCTGGTGGACTCCAAGCTGCCACGCCACGATGCGGCCTTCAACTGGGCGCAACGTACCGGTGGCGTGATGCTGCTGGCGATCGCCATTCTGACCTTCGTACTGGGTGTCTATCCGCAGCCGCTGCTGGAACTGGTCAAGCATGCGGGTCTGATGGGCTGATCTCTCAAGGATCAGGCATAACGGGACGCATAAAAAAACCTGCTCGATTGAGCAGGTTTTTTTTCGCCTGGAAGTTTACCCAGGCAAACGTACCGTCTTCTTGGCGCTGACAAACAAGCCCCAGGTGGACATGAATAACGCTGCGACCATCGGCCCGATCACGAAACCGTTGAGGCCGAACACAGACATCCCGCCCAGGGTAGAGATCAGAATCAGGTAATCGGGCATCTTGGTATCTTTGCCGACCAGAATAGGTCGCAGCACGTTGTCGACCAGTCCGATCACGAACACGCCGAACAGCGCGAGTACTACGCCCTGCCAGATCATGCCGCTTAACAGGAAATAAACTGCCACTGGCGCCCAGACGATCCCTGCGCCCACGGCTGGCAGCAGCGACAGAAACGCCATGATGACCGCCCAGAGCAGAGCGCTGGGAATGTCGAGACACCAGAAGATAAAGCCTCCGAGTGCACCCTGGGTAATCGCGACCACAATGTTGCCCTTGACCGTGGCGCGTACGACGCGAGTGAACTTCAGTTGCAGGCGACGTTTCTGGGGTTCAGCCAGAGGCACTGCGATACGCATCTTGCGCACCAGTTCCTGGCCGTCGCGCAGGAAGAAAAACAGCAGGTACAACATGATGAAAAAGCCCACGACGAAGTCGAAGGTGCCCTGACCAAAGCTGAATGCCTGCGTTGCCAGGTACTGACTGCCCTGCATCGCGCCTTTGGCGATCTTGTCGCGCAGACCATCGAGATCGCCCATGCCCAGTCGATCCAGCCAGCCCTGAACGTAATGCGGCAACAAGCCTTTGAACTCGGCCAGATAGCTGGCGATATCGAGCTGTCCGCTTTCGACGTTCTTGTAAAGCGTGGCACCTTCCTGAACCAGCAAGGCACTGATCACGATAACCGGCAAAATCGCGATGACCAGACAGATTACCAGGGTACAGAGCGACGTCAGATTACGTGTCCAGCCAAAGCGCAGCAGCAAGCGACGCTGGACCGGGGCGAAGATGATGCCGAGGATCACCGCCCAGAAAACCGCGCCGTAGAACGGCAACAGAATCCATATGAACGCGATGGTCACCAGCACCAACAGCATGATCAGGGTTTTGTATTGCAGCGTGGTTTCGTTCATGTCCTTTCCATGTCAGTAGGCAAGCAACTCGCTTGACCTGATCCTTAGTCAGCCAATCGACGGACGAGTGCGATCATTCTGCGGTCGGGCAGATGAAGGCTCTGGAAAGGGTATTACAGCAGAGAATGCTTCTGGCCGCAGGGTTTGCAGGAGATCGCACAGTGTCGCTAACATCGCGCTGTCATGCGCGAGTGCGGTCTCTGTAGGAGCTCACGAGCAACGCGAGGCAGCGATAGCGGCGTGCCTGACACTCCGCCATCGCTGGCCTCGTAACCTCGGTGAGCTCCTACAGGTCAAACGTGGAAAGGTACGCATCTCACGCGGGTTAAACGCGAAACTGCCCAACCAATGCACCAAGTCGCTGACCAAGGTCATTCAGGCTGCGGGAGGTCTGCGCGCTTTGCCGGGTTTCGTCTGCCACGGTGTCAACGGCAGAAGCAATCTGATGCACGCTGCGGTTGATTTCCTCGGCAACTGCCGTTTGCTCTTCAGCGGCGCTGGCGATTTGCGCGTTCATGGTGTTGATGGTAGTGATCAGCTCGCCAATGGCATCCAGCGAAGACCCCGCCTGATTGGCCTGCACGGAGGTACCATCACCGGCTTCGCTGGAGCGACGCATGGCGTCAACAGCCGTCTGCGTGCCTTTCTGCAAGCGATCGATCATGCCCTGGATTTCCTGAGTGCTCTGCTGGGTACGACTGGCCAGCGCACGCACCTCATCGGCCACCACCGCGAAACCGCGACCCGCCTCCCCCGCACGCGCTGCTTCGATAGCGGCGTTGAGGGCCAGCAGGTTGGTCTGCTCAGCGATAGAGCGAATCACCCCGAGTACGCTCACAATCGAAGACACATCTTTCTGGAGGCTATCCAGAGACGAGCCACTGTTTCGAATATCTTCAACCAGCGCGTGAATCAATTTGATGCTGCCATCGACGACGCGTTTGGCCGACTGCCCCTCTTCGTCGGTCTTCTGTGCAGCAACCGAGGCACCCTGGGCACTCTTCGCCACTTCCTGAGCCGCAGCGGACATCTCGTTGATTGCGGTGGCAACCTGATCAGTCTCTTGGCGCTGACGCTCCATGGCTTGCTCTGAGCGCTGTGCCTGGCTCGACACTTCGCCTACCAGACCGGTCAATTGTCCGGTCATGCCGGATATCTGACTGACAAGACTATGGATCTTGTCGACAAAACGGTTAAAGGAACTGGCCAGGTCACCCAACTCATCCTGACTGGTAACTGCCAAACGGCGAGTCAGGTCCCCCTCGCCTGCGGCGATGTCATCGAGGTTGTTTTTCATCAGGCGCAGTGGGCGCAGCAGGGTGCCTGCGAGCACGACACCGACAATGCTGATAATGACAAGAACAAGTAAGGCAACCCCGACGATGCTCAGCAGCATTTCCTGCAGACGTGCTTCAACGTCCCGCTCGACCAATGCAACCTGAGCGTCGATACCATCAAGATTGACGGATGAACCGATCGCCATGTCCCATTTTGGCAAATATTCGGTGTAGCCCAGCTTGGGCAGCAGCTCGGTTTTGCCAGGCAGCGGTGAGGAGTACAGCAGATAGTGCGTACCCGCTTTGGCTACAGCCACCAGTTCATTGTTGACATAGACGCCGTTGGGGTCGCGTGCTTCTTTGAAGCTCTTCCCTACGCCATCAGGACTGTTTGCCTTGAACAAGCGTATTGATTGCGAATCGTAGCCGAAGAAGTAGCCGTCCTTGCCATAGGAAATGCCGGAAAGCAGTTTTATAGCCTGTGCCCTTGCGGTCTCATCGCCAGCCGACGCGGCGTCGTAGATCGGTTTGATAGCTGTCATACCGATGGCGACATAATTTTGCAGCGTAGCCTTGGCTTCATTCAGCAGCCGTTCGCGGGTTTGGCTGACTTCCTGCTTTGCCTGCTCGCGCAGCATTACAATCGTCGTCACGCTGATGATCAACGCGAATATCAGCACTGGCAGGATCGCCAGTGAAAGTACTTTGGCTTTCAGGCTAATGCGCATAGGACCCCAAGCATCAATTTGTTGTTTTTAAATTTTGATCTTGGGCCTGTATCGGCAATCTGGCTGAAAAGTTGAGAGGCTTCTGAAGTGCTCGTAAGTAAAGCCCGTATTGAACGCAGGAATATTGAGCGATAGTTGCCAGGTTAATGACGTGCCTAATGGCTTACTGAGCAAGTCAATCGATCGCTGAACGATCAGGCAGGTCAATCCGTACTCGAAGCCCACCTGAGTGGCTGGCTTCAAGTTGCAGATGGCCGCCCCACACCTGAACGATATCGCGCACGATACCGAGGCCCAGTCCATGACCGGTGATTTGCTCATCCAGACGCGCACCACGGCTGAAGACTTCCTCGCGCATGGCTTCAGGGATACCGGGACCGTCGTCTTCGATCACAATACTGAAGCTCGCTTCCTCCCTACTAATCGTCAGCAATACTTCGCTGTCCGCCCATTTGCAGGCGTTGTCCAGCAAGTTGCCCAGCAGTTCCAGAATATCCTCACGATCCCAAGGTAGAGACAGACCTGGCTTGACGTGCATCTCAAGGTTTAAGTGCTCGCCATGGATCATGCGCAAGGTGGCGAACAGTCCGCTCAATTCGGCATCACAATCAAAATGCGCACCGGGCAACGCATCGCCGGATAGCCGCGCACGATTCAGCTCACGCGCCAGGCGTTGCTGAATCTGTTCCAGTTGCTCACGCAGAATATTACGCAGGGCGGGATGGGCATCGAATTTGGGGCTGGCAATGGCGCTGAACAGGACTGCCAGTGGCGTTTTCAATGCATGACCCAGGTTGCCGAGCGCGTTGCGCGAGCGTCTCAGGCTGTCTTCGGTATGCTCCAGCAAATGGTTGATTTGCGACACAAGAGGTTCGAGTTCTACGGGTACCTCTTCATCCAGTTGGGAACGCTTGCCTTGCTGGAGCTGAACAAGCTGTTCACGGGCCCGATCCAGTGGACGCAAGGCACGACGCACCGTTACCCGCTGCAGAGCCAGAATCAGCAGGAGAGCGGCAAGTCCCAGCCCGAGGCCAATTTGTTGTACCCGAAGAAAGCTCGCCCTGACCGGTGTGTAGTCCTGGGCAACGGTAATTGACAGGTCCTGACCGAATTTCCGGTAATCGGCCTTGTGCAGTAGCAAGGACTGGCCTGTCTGACCTAACTCGTAGCTCGCATGTAACCCACTCGAACCTGGATCGGGAATTTCCAGATCCCATAACGATCTGGAGCGCCAGTGGCCCTCCGGAAAATCAATTCGAAAATAGTGCCCGGAATAAGGCCGCTGATAGGCAGGCGACAGTCGATGCTCATCCAGTTGCACGCCATTCTGGCCGCGCACCAAGGCAACCAGCAGGCTTTCGCTTTCGTTGCGCAATCCGGCTTCCAGATAACGCTGCAAACCTAACTCAAACAGCCACAAGCTGGTTTGAGCCAACACAACGCACACTAGAACCATCACGCTGATGAGCCCGATGCTCAAGCGACGTTGAATAGACTTCAAGCAGCAGGCTCCCCGCCAAAACGATAGCCCTGACCGCGCCGGGTTTCGACCACGGCTTTACCCAGCTTGCGTCTGAGGTGATTCACATGCACTTCAATGACGTTGGAATCACGCTCGTTTTCACCGTCATAAAGGTGCTCAGCCAAATGGCTTTTTGAAAGGATCTGCTCGGGGTGCAGCATGAAGTAACGCAGCAATCTGAATTCAGCGGAGGTCAGCTGAATGTCTACTCCGCCTTGATTAACGCATTGACGCCCTTCGTCCAGGTGCAAACCAGCGGATTCAAGACGAGGCTGATTGGCCAGTCCTTTGGAGCGGCGCAACAACGCCTGAATACGCAGCTGCAGCTCTTCGGGATGAAAAGGCTTGGTCAGGTAATCGTCAGCACCGGCCTTCAGCCCTTCTATACGTTCAGACCAGGAGCCTCGCGCCGTGAGTACCAGAACCGGCGTTGCCAGACCTGCGGTACGCCATTGTTCGAGCACTTCCAGACCTGGAAGCCCTGGCAAGCCAAGGTCGAGAATAATCAAATCATAGGGCTCGGTTACGCCTTGGTGCACCGCATCACGCCCGTCCGCAAGCCAGTCAACGGCATAGCCCTGTCTGCCCAGACCAGAAAGCAGCTCATCAGCCAGCGGGACATGGTCTTCTACCAGTAACAGGCGCATCAGTCTTCCTCATCCTTCAATAGTCGACTGTCCCGAGCGTCATATTTCAGCTCGCGGACGACCCCTTCCGAGGTCAGAATCTCAAACTCATAAACGTACACGCCATGCTTCTCTTCAAGTTCCGCCTCTAATAACTTGGCGCCCGGATGACGGGCCATGGCCAAATCCATCAACTGCTCAAGCGGAAGAATAGTGCCCTTCTGACGCAAGCTCAGCGCTTCATCCTGATCCAGGTCCCTCGCTTGCACAGAGATGCAGACCAGCACAAGGCAAACAAGAGTGCCACGACGCTTAGGTAACTTCATTATCGGTCCTGATGATTTTTGAGCACCTTCCCGGTCGCGGCATCGATATCTACGTCCCAGTGGATACCTCGAGGGTCGGTAAGCTCAACCTCATAAACATGCTTGCCGTATTTTTCATCAAGCTCGGTGTCATTGATGGTCGCGCCAGGGTGCCTGGCCAACGCTACTGCGTTAAGCTGCTCCGCGCTTTTAATGCTGCCAGCGGCGCGCAATGTAGCAGCTTCGTCAGGGGAAATGTCGCGAGCGCTGACTGCACCGCTGGTAAATACCAGAAGGGCAGAAGCCAAAAGCGCAGTCAGGGTTTTCACTATCAGGCTCCATCGAGAATGTTTATTCCTATGCATTTAGAATAAACGTCCCAACTTAATTCAACCTGAATCTATCTGGCTAGGTGCCATCAGTGCGGATGAACTACCGCGTTTTAGCGCAAAGCCCAAACCAATGCTGATAAACTCTTGGCCTGCATGCGTCGCTGCGACGATCGCCATTTTTAGAGTTGAACATTTTGGAAATTTTTAAAGAGTTTACGTTCGAGTCGGCCCACTTCCTGCCTCACGTGCCCGAAGGTCATAAATGCGGACGGCTGCATGGGCACTCCTTCCGCATCGCTATCCATCTGGAAGGTGAAGTCGATCCGCACATCGGCTGGATCCGCGATTTCTCTGAAATCAAGGCGATCTTCAAGCCGCTTTATGAACGCCTCGACCACCACTATTTGAATGACATACCCGGGCTTGAAAACCCAACCAGCGAGAACCTCGCCAAATGGATCTTTGCTGAGCTCAAGCCGCTGTTGCCGGAGCTGTCTGCTATACGTATTCACGAAACGTGCACCAGTGGTTGTATCTACCGCGGTGAGTAATCGCTGGTACTGAGAAAGCCCTCCTTGTTCGCAAGGGGGGCTTTTTTGTGGCTGGAGGGAATGATGTTGCAGGCGTGCACGATATCAATGGGCAGTTGCACTGGTAGGAGCGAACTTGTTCGCGAGGGGGCGGTATATCCGCAGCTTATGTATCGCCTGACAGACAGCCTTCCCGATGAATTCGGTCCTACCGAGGTTCGCGCATGGACGGTAGGAGCGAACTTGTTCGCGAAGGGGTTTGTACATCCGCAACTTATGTAACGCCTGACATATAGCCTTCCCGAATGAATTCGGTCCTACCGAGCTTGGCGCATGGACGGTAGGAGCGAACTTGTTCGCGAAGGGGTTTGTACATCCGCAACTTATGTAACGCCTGACATATAGCCTTCCCGAATGAATTCGGTCCT
>NZ_JAGTPI010000013.1:0-110328 GCF_021147825.1 Pseudomonas quasicaspiana | reverse complement strand
AGGCAATGATCCCGGTAGGAGCGAACTTGTTCGCGAGAGGACAAGCCTGCGTACACAGGTCCATCGTCTCGCGAACAAGTTCGCTCCTACCGGTGACGCGGCGCATCTCTGGGTTATAGGGTGAGGCGGATGGTCGGGAATTGGCTGCCCGGCGCATAGCTGTTTTTGCGCCAAGGCAATGATCCCGGTAGGAGCGAACTTGTTCGCGAGAGGACAAGCCTGCGTACACAGGTCCATCGTCTCGCGAACAAGTTCGCTCCTACCGGTGACGCACCTCAGGGTTATTGTGCTGGAGCGACTTCCGGCTCGGCTTGCGGGGTTTCCTCCGCAGGAGCAGGCGCCGGTTCAGCCTGAATCGACTCTGCCGGTGCTGCCGGTGCAGGCACTGGCTGACTGGATTCAACTGCAGGCGCAGGTGTCGGCTCTGCTACCGGGGCGGGAGCGGCTGCAGGTGCCGGCTCAACCAATGCTGCCGGTTTCGGCGCAGGCACCGTTTGCTCAGGCACGCCCAGCGCAGCTTTCGGGGTTTCTTTGATGTTGGCGACTTTCTTCACCTCAGGCGGCATGAAGTTGTCCACCAGCGTAAAGAAGCGATCATAGAACTTGTCCGAAGCCACCGTCTCGCTCGCGACCTTGACCATCGAGTCGTCGGTAGAGCCAATCGGCATCGACACCGAACCCAGCACGCCAACACCCAGGCTGGCAGAGTTGTTGGTCTTCTTCAGCGCGTAACGATCCTGAAGGGCGTTGGCAAATACGGTCGAGCTCTTGTCCGTCGCGTCATCAGCAGCACAAACCACATTGAAGCTGATCTGCATGTGAGTCTCGCCGGTTTGCTGGAAGCTCTTGTTGCCGCTGATCATCTTCGGGTCACTGCTGGTGATGATGTAGCCCTGGCTCAGCAAGGCGCGACGCGCCGCTTCGCAGGAGGCTGAATCACTGACCGGGTAAGTCCTCGAAAACGTCCCCGCGTCGTCAAAATTCTCGTGCTCGTAGACTGCGGTTTTTTTCGAGGAACAGCCCACGACTGCCAACAAGGCAATGGCGCAGCATGCGGTACGAAAGTTAACTAAGTTAGGCATCAAGGATCCTGGGTAGAAACGGTCCGCAAGACGGCGGACTGGAAAACGTCGGTAAGTCTGCAACAAGGCACGCGCAGGATCAACGCGCAGATGGAAAGGATCTTGTTACAAACCGCCACGTCACGGTCTTTCGAGATAGTGGCATGAAGCCAAAGAAATGATCGCTTCAATCAACAATGAACGAAACGATCAAAATAACTTGCGTTTTATGATCGTTTTAATCATTGTTGATCTCACTAAGAATAAAACGAGAATCCCACCATGCAATTTCGCGGCATTATTCCAGCCTTGGTCACGCCTTTCACCGCTGATCAGCAGGTTGACCATCACGCCCTCCGCGCTCTCGTCGAAAACCTCATTCAAGCTGGGGTACATGGGCTTTTTGTGCTCGGCACCAATGGCGAGTTCTTCACGTTATCAGAAGCTGAAAAGCTGCAAATCGCCCGCGTCACCGTCGAGGCAGCGGCAGGCCGAGTGCCGGTTGTGATTGGCACCGGCGCTTTCGCTACCCGCGAAGTGATTGAAATGAACAAAAAAGTGACGGATCTCGGCGCAAACGCCCTTTCCGTCATCACGCCCTACTTCAATGCCATCAGCCAGAGCGAGCTGATCAAGCATTACGAAACCATCGCCGATGCGTCCACCCTGCCCCTGATGATGTACAACATTCCGGCCAAAACCGGCATGTCCATTGGCATTGGTGCCGTCACCGCCCTGCATCAACACCCGATGATCAAAGGCATCAAGGACAGCGCCGGTAACTTCGACGCTCTGGTACAGATGATGAAATACCGCAGCGACGACTTTGCGGTCTTTGCCGGTACTGACTCACTGATCTACTGGAATCTGCTGGCCGGTGGCGATGGCGCGATTGCCGCGACCGCCAATGCAGTGCCGGATCTGGTCATGTCGATCTGGAACCACTTTCAGGCTGGCAATCACGATGCTGCGCGAGTTGCTCAGGAGGCCTTGCGCCCACTGCGCGACGCCTTTGCCATGGGCACCATGCCCGTAGTGCTGAAAAAAGCCACCGAGCTGCTCAATCTCCCGGTCGGGCCTTGTCGCGCCCCCGTGCAGCCGCTGGATGCTGCCGCCGTGCAAAAACTGGAAACCCTGCTCGCGGTTTACCGCTGACTCGCCAGGAGATGCGCTGATGTCGTCTTACCACTTCCAAACTGTCAAACACTTCATTCACGGCCCTGGCAGCCTTGAGCAACTGAGTGAAAAACTGCCGCTGCTCGATACCCCACTGCGCAATGTCGTGCTGGTCACGCAAAACGCCATGCATAACCTGGGCGTGACGGAGAAAGTCAGCGCACAGCTGAATGCCGCCGGCATTGCCGTTCACATGATCGACAACGTCGAGATCGAACCGACCCTGGAAAACATCGAGCGGGTCTTCCGTGAAGACGTTGCGCCTCATTCACCTGACGCCCTGATCGCCATTGGCGGCGGTAGCGTACTGGACGCGGCCAAGCTGTTTTCGGTGATGCTGACCAACGACACGCCACTGCGTGATTTGTTAGGTGTCGACAAAGTCAGCCATCCCGGCAAGCCCATGGTTCTGGTACCAACCACTTCGGGCACAGGCTCGGAGGTGACACCCAACGCCATCGTCACCCTGCCCGACGAAGAACTGAAAATCGGTGTGGTCAGCCGTCACTTGCTGCCCACGCTGGTGATCCTTGATCCACTGCTGACGCTGAGCTTGCCACGCAGCATCACCGCCGCGACCGGCATGGACGCTTTCGTGCATTCGCTGGAATCGTTTATCTCCACCAAGGCCAACCCGATCAGCGATGCCTTCGCGCTGGAATCCATGCGTCTGATCGCGGGCAGCATCGTTGAGGCCTATCAGCAACCGGATTCGGTTCGGGCACGCGGCGATATGTTGCTCGGTTCGATGTATGGCGGCCTGGCCCTGACCGCAGCAGGCACAGCGGCCGTGCATGCCATGGCCTATCCGTTGGGCGGCAAGTTTCATGTCACTCATGGCGTGGCCAACGCCATGCTGCTACCGCATGTAATGGCCTTCAATCTGGACAGTTGCGCAGATCGTTTGAAACGCGCCGCCTGTGTCTGCGGTGTTGCAGAGCAACAGGACAGCGATGAAATCGCCGCGCATAAGCTGATTCAGCAGATCCGCCAATGGACCGCCACCCTGAACATTCCTCAAGACCTGCGCGAGTTTGGCGTCGGCGAGGAGCACCTGGCAGACATGGCGATAGCCGCATCAAAAGTCACCCGCTTGATGGCTAACAATCCCAAGGCCCTGAGCCTGACCGACATCGAAACGCTTTATCGGTGCTTGCTGCCATGAGCGCCTTGAAGCTGTCGGGTTTGTTGATCATTGCTGACGACTTGTCCGGAGCAGCCGATTGCGCGGCGGGTTTCGCCAAACGACTGTCGACCGAGATTGTGCTCGATACAGAGACGGCTTCATCAACCGCAGCAGTGGTTGCTGTGGACGTGGACTCTCGACGACTCAATCCGGGCGCGGCAGCGAAAGCCAACAGCGCGATATTGCAGCAGCGTCAGTACGCCAACAGAGCGTTGTACAAGAAAATCGACTCCACCTTGCGCGGCAATGTCGCTCGCGAAATCGCTGCGTTGCAGGCACTTCGGGGCCTGGCCATCGTCGCCCCGGCCTTTCCCGCCATGGGCCGCACCACACAAGATTCGGTGCAGTTGATCAACGGCATCTCGGTAGCCTTGAGCGATGTATGGCGCAATGAAAACCTGCTCGGCACCGGCAACCTGCTGGAAAGCCTTAGCGCAGAAGGCTTGCACTGTGTCGCCATAGATCTCGATACCCTGCGCGACGAAACGGCGCTGAGCAACGCGCTGGATCAAGCGCTACAACGCAATGTGCAGGCGTTGATTTGTGATGCCCTGACCGACGCAGACCTGCAACGTCTGGCCCGCGCAACCGCGCCGCTGTATCGCCAGCTGTTCTGGGTCGGTTCGGCAGGTCTGGCCCAGCATTTGCCAGAGGCGTTGGGTCTGCCCGCGTCTGGCGACATTAACGTGCAAGGCCGTGCGCCGGTACTGACAGTGGTCGGCAGCATGTCCCGGCATTCACAACAACAGGCCAGCACACTGGCCGAGCACAGTGGCTGTTTCTGTCTGGAAATAGATGCCGCCACGCTGCTCGATCCGGCTCGCCATGAACAGCGCGAACAACTGATCACCCTCCTCTATCTGCGTCTGGCCAAGGGTGAAGACTGCTTGCTGACCCTGAGTCAGGAAGAGCGTGATCCATCCGTCGCCGCGCAACTCAGCAGCGCCCTCGCCGCATGGTTAGAGCCTGCAATCGCCGTGACGGGATCGCTGATCGCTACGGGTGGCGAAACTGCCCGGGCCATTCTCACTGCAGCAGGCATTGGTCGTCTTGAGGTTCAAGGTGAACTGGCCCCCGGCGTCGTGCTCTCCCGAACCGAAACAGGCTTGAACGTGGTGACCAAGGCTGGTGCCTTCGGCCAGCCGGACACCCTGCTAACCGCCTGGCAACAGCTTCATGGCCGCAGCACATCCACTGCGGACACGCCCCACATTAAAAAGGAAATCCATCATGTCTGAACGTCCCGTGATCGGGATCACCATGGGCGATGCCGCCGGTGTGGGTCCGGAAATCATCATGAAAACTCTGGCCCACCAATCGGTGTACGACAGCTGTCGGCCGCTGGTGATCGGGGATGCCCAACGCCTTGAAGATGCCAACCGGATTGTCGGTGGCAGCCTGCGGGTTAACAGTATCGCCTCCCCCGCCAGCGCCCGCTTCGAACTGGGCACGGTGGACTGTATCGATCTGGGCCTGATCCCGGCGGACATGCCTTACGGCAAGCTGTCAGCCGTGGCAGGCAACGCAGCGTTTCGCTACATCGAGCGCACCGTCCAACTGACTGAAAGCGGCGAGCTGGACGCGATCTGCACCGCCCCCCTGAATAAGGAAGCGTTGCATGCGGGTGGGCATATTTTCCCCGGCCACACGGAAATGCTCGCGCACCTGCTGGGCATCGAAGAAGTCTCGATGATGTTGATGACCCCGACTCTACGCGTCATTCACGTCACCACTCACATGGGCATCATCGACGCCATCGCCAAAATAGAGCCGGGGCTGGTCAAGCGCACCATCGAGCGCTGCCGGGAAACCCTGACCCGCGCCGGTATCGAAAATCCGCTGATCGCGGTCTGCGGCATCAACCCGCATGCCGGTGAAAACGGCCTGTTCGGCTACGGCGAAGAAGAAACCAAGATTCAACCCGCCATCGATGAACTGCGCGCCCGCGGCTGGCGTGTGGAGGGCCCGCTGCCTGCTGACACGCTGTTCTTCCGCGCCGGCCGCGGTGACTTCGATGCGGTCGTGGCCATGTATCACGACCAGGGCCACGGCCCGGTGAAAGTCATGGGTCTGGAAGCCGGAGTCAACGTCACCGTCGGCCTGCCCGTGATCCGCACTTCGGTCGACCATGGCACGGCGTTCGACATTGCCGGTAAAGGCATCGCTGACGAGCGCAGCCTGATCGAGGCCCTGCGTCAGGCCGTTGAGCTTGCGACCCGCAAGCGGGAGACACGCCAGTCAGTGGCTGTTTGAGCCACGCAATCTTTCACACCAATCCCTGAAGTCCTCTGAAACAACGCGCCACAAAAACAACAATGGAGCGAAATGATGGAAACCTTCAACTCGCAGGACACTGCGATCATCATCGGCATGGTCGTCGTTTACATCGTCATCACCACCTGGATGAGCCTGCGACTGCGCAGCAAAACCAGTGAGCAATACATGGTCGCCGCACGCACCATGCCCGCCTTTGTCGTCGGCATTCTGATGATGTCGGAATTCATCGGTGCCAAATCCACGGTCGGTACGGCCCAGGCCGCGTTCGAAAGTGGCTTCGCCGCCTCCTGGTCGGTGATCGCAGCCGCCATCGGCTTCCCGCTGTTCGGCCTGCTCATGGCCCGCAAGCTCTACAACTCCGGCGAGTTCACCATTTCCGGGTTCATCGCCAAGAAGTACGGCAACTCTACCAAGCTGGCCGTTTCGATCATCATGATCTACGCCCTGCTGTTGGTGAACGTCGGTAACTACGTCAGCGGCGCAGCAGCGATTGCCACCGTGATGAAGATCAACCTGCCTACTGCAGCGTTCATTACTGCGGTTATCAGCACCCTGTACTACGTGTTCGGTGGCCTGAAAAGTGTGGCTTACATGAGCATCCTGCACACCGGCGTGAAGTACATCGGCGTGATGATCGTGCTGTATGTGGCCCTGAATTTGACGGGCGGTTTCACCCCGGTGATTCAGAACATGCCTGAACACTACTTCACTTGGGATGGTGCTATCGGCGGCTCGAAAATCATGGCGTGGATCATCGGCACCGTGGGTGCGATCTTCTCTACCCAGTTCATCATTCAGGCGATTTCTTCGACGCCTGATTCGAAAGCCGCCCAACGCTCCACCTTCTACGCCTCGTTGCTGTGCATTCCGATTGCGCTGGCGCTAGGCTTTATCGGTGTGGCGTCCAAATACCTGCATCCGGACATGGGCAGCCTGTACGCCCTGCCTGTTTTCCTGCAGTCAATGAGTCCGGTTCTGGCGGGTGTAGTGACCATTTCTCTGGTCGCTTCGATCTTCGTCAGCGTCAGCACCGTCGCCCTGGCCATTGCATCGCTGGTGGTGCGGGACTTCTACGTGCCAATGCGCAAGCCATCGGTGGATCGCGAACTCAAGGCGACTCGCTTCATTGCATTGATCATCGGCTTTGTGCCGCTGTTCTTTGTGTTCTTCGTGCCTGAAATCCTCAACCTGTCGTTCTTCACCCGTGCACTGCGCCTGTCCATCGCCGTCGTGGCCATGATCGCCATCTACCTGCCGTTCTTCGGCTCCGGCCGTGGCGCGACTCTGGGTCTGATCGCCTCGTCCATTACCACCAGCGTCTGGTACCTGCTGGATAACCCGTACGGCATCGATAACATGTACATCGCCCTGATCACCCCGGCCATCGTGATTGCCGTGGAGCGTCTGTTCCCGCAATCAATCGCCCGCAGTCAGGATAAATCCGGCAACGACAAACAAGGGATTTCCCATGCCAATCAGTGAACAACGTCAGGACGCCTTCCTGCCGACGCCATACGCACAGAACCATGCCGCAAACCTGCATGAACTGGCCGACGGTACGGTGCTGTGCACCTGGTTCGCCGGAACACAGGAAGGAATGGCCGACATTTTCGTACTGCTCTCGCGCCGCGACCCGCAGACCGGCGTCTGGAGCGAACCGGAGAAACTGTCTCAGGATGACACTCGCTCCGAGCAGAACCCGATCCTGTTCCAGGCCCCGCAAGGTCCTTTGTGGCTGATCTGGACCGCACAGATTTCCGGCAATCAGGAAACGGCGATCATTCGCCGTCGCCTGTCTGAGGATCAAGGCAAGACCTGGGGCCCGGTGGAAACCCTGTTCGACGAACCGGGCACCTTTGTGCGCCAACCGCCGGTGGTGCTGGATAACGGCGACTGGCTGTTGCCGGTCTGGTATTGCATCACCCACCCCGGCGAAAAATGGGTGGGTAATCACGACGTCAGCGCGGTGATGATTTCCAGTGATCAAGGGCAAAGCTGGTCGCGCCATGACGTCCCGGACAGCACCGGCGCCGTGCACATGAACGTTCATCAAGTGGCCGACGGCAGCTTGCTCGGCCTGTTTCGTAGCCGCTGGGCCGACTCGATCTACAGCAGCCGCTCAACTGATCGCGGTCGAAGCTGGAGTGCGCCGATCGCCACGGAACTGCCGAACAACAACTCGTCCATCCAGTTTGTGCGGCTCAACAGCGGCGAACTCGCGCTGGTCTACAACCCGGTCAGCGCCGAGGGCCACAGCCAGCGTCGGGCTTCGCTTTACGACGAAATCGAAGATGACGGCGATGACCGCGTGACACCGGGTCAAAGCGCAGATGGCAAAAGCGCGGTATGGGGCATCCCCCGCGCGCCCATGAGCCTGGCGCTGTCCCATGACGACGGGCAAAGCTGGCCGGTGCGCCTGGACCTGGAGTTGGGGGATGGTTTCTGCCTGACCAATAACTCTCAGGAAAAGCTCAACCGCGAGTTTTCCTACCCGAGCATTATCCAGGCCCGGGATGGCAGCCTGCACGTGGCGTTTACGTACTTTCGGCAAAAGATCAAGCATGTGCATTTGCCGTTGGCGGCAGTGCGCTGAATGGTATTAACCGCCTACAAAACAAACCCAACATTCTGAGTTGAAATGCATTTCCTGTAGGAGTGAGCTTGCTCGCGATAGCGTCAGATCAGGCGATAATTTATCGATAGAAAAATCGAATCGCGAGCAAGCTCACTCCTACAGGACCCGCGTGTATGACGGAGCGGCACCTTTTATGACCCCGACAAAAACCGCCGTACTGACCGGCGTCAGTTCCGGCATCGGTATGGCCATCTCTCAGCGCCTGCTGGCTGATGGCTGGCGAGTGCATGGCCTGAGTCGTCGCCCTGCCGATATCGATCACCCTCACTTTCACTGGACTGAATGTGACCTGAGCAATTTGCACGCCCTTGAACAGGCCTTGCAGCCCATCGACACGCTGGATGCCATTGTTCACGCAGCAGGCTTCATGCGTACCGCACCGTTGGGGCAGTTGAACCCGGACGATGGACAGGCGATGTGGCAGGTTCACGTCGCGGCGGCCAGCCATCTGGTCAACACCCTGCATGGCAGACTGCGCCCCGGCGCAAGGATCGTGATGATCGGAAGCCGCACCATGCAAGGTGCCCATGGACGCAGCCAGTACGCGGCAACCAAGGCCGCGTTGCAAGGAATGGTGCGCTCCTGGGCCATGGAACTAGCAACCAACGGAATCACCGTCAACCTGATCGCCCCCGGCGCGACTGAAACCCCCATGTTGCTGGACCCGGCCCGCAGCGGCACGCCGCCCGACAAACCGCCGATTGGCCGCTTCGTGCAGCCGTCTGAAGTCGCTGGCATGGCGGCGTTCTTGCTCGGACCGGACGCAGGCGCCATCACCGGGCAAAGTCTGGTGATCTGCGGCGGCGCCTCGCTATAGACTCGCCGGTTCTGCGGTTGCATTGCACCGCTGTTTAATGTGATAACCCCTCTTTCCTCGCTCACTACCAAGGCTGTTCATGAAAGTCGCAAATCGCCGTCAATCGATACTGGAACTGGTCCTTTCAGGAAAGTCGAACGTCGATGAACTGTGCGCCCGGTTGGGCGTGTCGGAAGCGACAGTCCGCCGGGATCTCACCGCGCTGGCTGAAGAAGGTCTGGTGATTCGCACCTATGGCGGCGCAGCACATGTCGGCATGCGCGAGCCGGAAACCTCGGTGGAAGAACGCCGCCAGCAACACAGCCAGGAAAAGACCGTTATCGCCCGCGCCGCCTTGGCGCATATTCAGGATCACGACACGCTGTTCCTTGAAGGTGGCACCACTACCAGCGCACTGGCTCAGCTACTCAATCAGCGTCGCGGTCTGCATGTCATCACCAACAACCTCATGGCCCTCGCTGATCTGGCACTGATCCCCGAGGGACGCATCACGGTGCTCGGCGGTGATTTGCGTAGCGCGAGCATGTCGACCTACGGCGTGGCCGCGCAGGCTGCCCTTGAACACCTGAGCGCCGACAAGGTATTCCTGAGTGCTGATGGGGTAGTGGCCGAACTGGGCTTGTGCGAAGCCAGCGCCGAGCAGGCTTACCTCAAGGAAACCATGATCGCCCGCGCCGCCCACATTTATGTACTGGCCGACGCCACCAAGCTCGGACGCGCGCGCCAGCAACACTGGACCCCGCTGCGTCAGCCCTGGACGCTGATTACTCACGAACTGGATGATCCTTCGTTACTGGCACCCTTTCAGTCGCGGCGGTCTGTGACGGTTGAAGTTGTGCAACTCTGATCGCGAAACAGATTAATAGGCAAAATACTCGCCGTGGCGGTACACCGCTTTCCTGCAGAGAATCTACGTTTTTCCTGCATCCAGTTACTGCGCCTTAAAACACTCTCCTGCTTCAGGAATGAGCATATTAGCGGCACTAAATAGTCGCGCGCCTTCGCCTGAACCCGTCGATTAATCTTTCAATGCTCGCTGCTCTAAATCGTCGTTTTTTCGACGTCAAAATATTTGACGAGCCAGCCAAAATGCACGGCCCAGAGCTTCCGACGAACGGCACGGAACCTTTTAAAGTTCCATTAGGTAGAGGCGATAAGGCAATTAGTGAATATCGTTGTGCCATCACTCATTGCGGCGTGATCGAGTTGAGCATCCGCTCTCGGTAATTACAACATCTAAAAAGCCATGGAGCGGCTTTACCCAAGGATCGACAGCATGTTCGATAAACTCAGCATTTCGCAAAAGCTCTACTTCAGTTTTTTCGCCATCATCGCCCTGATTGCCATTCTGGTAACAAGCGCATACCGAGGGTTTGAAGAGGTTGAGGACGCCACTAACAGCAACGTTCACACCTATCAGGTCCTGAGCGAAGCGCAGCTGGCACTTGAGCAGTTGATCAATATCGAGACAGGGATGCGCGGCTTCGTTATCGCGTCGAAGGATGCCTTTCTTGAGCCCTTGCAGGCTGGCGAAAAGAAATTCAGCGAAGAGCTTGAGTCGCTTAAACGCCTGACCGCCGATAATCCGGAACAACAACGACGCCTGGCCTCTCTGGGGGATACTCAGAAGCGCTGGCTTGAAGAAGATGTCAAACCGATCATTGCCCTGCGCCGTGACCTGACGGCGCGCAATGAGCCCGATGACGAACTGGACAAGCGCATCACAACCGGGGCTGACAAAGCCAAAATGGACAGCATGCGCGCTACGTTGGCCGAAATCAGCGCCGCGGAAAACAAGCTGTTGGTGACCAGAACTCAGAACATGGTCGATGCCAAGCATTTTGCGCTCATGGTCCTCGTCTGCGGTGGCATTGGCGCAGCGATACTCGCACTGATTCTGGCCTCAATACTCGGCCGCAGCACGACCAAACGCCTGCAATTGGCAATTGATGCTGCCACGGCTATCGCCAACGGCAAGCTGGACACTGTGATCGATACCAGCAGTCACGATGAACTGCCAAAAGCCTTTGACCGCATGCAGAACCGCCTGCGCGAGATGATTCAGCAGATCAGCCAGGCCGCTAACCAATTGGTTGTCGCAGTCCAGCAAATCTCCGGTGCATCTCAACAGCTGTCCGGCGCTATGCAGGAACAATCTACATCTGCTTCGGTAATGGCAGCCACCATCGAAGAGCTGACGGTCAGCATTCATCACGTGTCCGAGAACGCCAACGAAGCGCATGAAATCGCCAGTCGGTCGGGTCAGCAGTCGAAAGATGGCGCTCAGGTCATTGAAGGTACCCTTACGAGCATGAACGGTATTGCCCGGACCGTGCAGCACTCTTCGGCACAAGTAGCCGACCTCGGCCAGCACTCCGAACATATTTCATCGATCATCAGCGTTATTCAGGGCATTGCCGATCAGACCAACCTGCTCGCGCTCAACGCAGCCATTGAAGCCGCTCGTGCAGGTGAACAAGGTCGCGGCTTCGCGGTGGTAGCCGATGAAGTGCGCCTGCTGGCACAAAATACCGGCAAATCGACCAAGGAAATCGCTGGCATGATCGAGAAGATTCAGGCGGGTGTGCGGGAGACGGTTGAAAGCATGCGCGGTGGCGTGCAGGAAGTGAACGATGGCGTAGCAATGGCCGGGACTGCCGGACAAGCAATCGTCGAGATCCGCGACAGCTCGAACAAAGTGCTGCAGGTGGTCGATCAGATTTCCTTCGCATTGCGCGAACAGACCGCCGCCAGCCAGGACGTAGCACGCAACGTTGAACGCTCGGCGCAAATGGCCGAACAGAACAATATGTCTGTTCAGGAACTGCTCAAGACCAGCGGAGGCCTGCAGACCCTCGCCAGCAGCCTGCAACGTGAAGTGAGTAAATTCCAGCTGTAAACCAGGATCGTTTGATTCAGGAGATATCGCGGTAGCAGCCCCCGTTGTTAGCTGCTACCGCGAACGCTCCGGATAACTTGATTTTCTTGCGCGGCTCAAAGCACCGCACTCACATCATGATAGCGCTCTATTACTTAGTATCATCCACTGTTGGAGGCGGTCGACATTGCATGTATAACACTATCAAGTTCGCGATCGACTATTAAAATCAGGATATTATTGCCCACCTTTTTAGCGACCCAGCTAACGGGATGATCCGGCTCGAGCCTTTCTAATTTCAGCGTACATTCTTCTACCCCATGAAGTGCCCTGCCACTTCTTCCAAGCGTGCCCATTCTATATTCTACAAACTGCCTCATGCTTGAACTTCCCTCCACATTGTAGATATCGAGATCTACACCAGAGATTAATTCAGGACATGCCCTGGCCTGTTCTAATACTTCGACGGTATGTAGAGCCAAGTCGTCAATTTTTAATGTGTTTTCAATGGAATTCTGATTGATTTTTTTCGAGCTCATTTGGATTAACCTCTGATCCCTGGATCGTAATACAAAGTTATTCACGTGAAGCCCTGCCTTCACATCGAAATACTGGCCCTGAGACCGCAGGTCTGACTCCCCTCCCCCCCGCTAATCAGCGACTACTTTTCTTATCAAATTCGCGACTTCAGCCTTAAGCATCTCATCGTCAAATTCATACGCGTCTCTTGACTTGTCCGGTTCGTACATATCCGTAACACAGAAGATACTGGACAAGCACTCGCTCAACGAAGGCTCATCCAGCTGAAGAACGTTCCTGTCTCGCTCAATCTTCCAAAGCTCGCTATACGCCTCAGAGAAAATTTCTGATGTCAGCCTTCCCGCGACATACGACTTTGCAAACTCCAAAAGCGTGAGACTCATCTCAGCACTCCGTTTTCAATAACATTATCAAGCGGCTGAGTTACCGGGCGCACACCGCTTTTCTCTGGCGGTCCGCCAGCAGCGTCGGCCACGTTCTCTTCATATCCGCTTCAAGCTCGCAACCAGATCATCCCAGAAGCGCAATGCCTCTTTATCGTTCTGGAAGCTTAAACCACGATCAAGTGTGCTCATTTCAATGACCGTGTAAGGCTCCATGCTGGACTCCGGTGTGCCCGGGTATTCAAGCCGGAAGGAATAGAGTGTCCTACCCTCGACCTTCGCCTTGAGCAATAACTCTTCGAACTTTAATCCGGCTACTATTTTCTTTGACTTTCTTAGCACGGAAGTTTTGGACAGAACGCTCGTCAATAACGATGTCAGGACACCCGACGTCCTTTCTTCGTAACGCGTCAGAAGGCTCGGTTCTGGCTCACCGATACGCTGAGTATCAAACGTCAAATGAATACCGGGCATGGATGATACAGGTAATCCGATCGAGACTTGCTCTTCAAACTCATCAAGGGGTAAATTGAGATACCCCGCCTCAATGGCGAATGTCCCGGTTGGCGGGCGCTCAGCCGGGTTGCGATCATGAATGAGCGTATTGATCTCTCTTGCAAGTGCAATGGCTTTGTTTATTCCCGCTGAAGAAATAGACCCTACAGATTGCTTATATAACGTATTACCCTTGGTCAAATAAAATATATCCATAGCGTAATTGGTTAATTTGGACACAACAATGGCACCCCCTCCGTCCAGCTCGACGGTTCGCTCATAATCTGCAGCACCCGACTCATGGAGTATATTTATTTTTTTAATCTTGTCGGAAACCTCCGCAATGAGGTCGCGCCTTCCATCATGGCTAACGAGTTGTATTTTCGTGTCAATGACCTTATAGGCCGACCAAATATTCGCGCCATCGGTAGGCACCTCAAATGTATACCTGCCGAAATAAAATGGTTTTTTTGTGGTAGGCATATCATTGGCTTCGCTATCGACACTGGCTAAGAGCGCAAATATTAAAACACCTGCGGTATTGAGCAAGCTTATATGTTTTTTGTATTGGAACATGTTGTAAGTATCCCTACCCGGCCAGACAGCGTTGCATTTTGTATTCTTCCGCCAGTGTACCGGGCTCGAATGAGATCTGAAACGCATCGAAAATAAAGAGAAGCCCGTTCGCGAACAGCACGCTTAAATACGATCCCAGACAGGCTCAGTACCGAAGCGCTGCGCAAGAAAATCGAGCATGGCGCGCAAGGCTGATGACATGTGCTTGCGTGAGGCATACACCGCATATATCCCCAACTCCATGGGCTGGTACGACGGCAGCAGCGCAACCAGTTGACCTTGTTGAATCAGCGGCGACGCCAGGTAGGTGGGCAACAGCGCCACTCCGGCACCACACAGGGCTGCCTGCATCGTGGTGATCGAATCATTGCTGGTGAGATTACCCTTCACTGCGACGCTTTTCGGCAGACCTTTATGGGTGAAATGCCAGAGACTGCTGCTGTGATAGGTATGCGTCAGGCAGTTATGCAGTGTCAGGTCTTCGATAGCCTTTGGCGTCGAATGCCGCTTCAGGTAATTCGGCGAGGCACACACCACCGAACGACAGGTGGTCAGCCGGCGAGCGATAAGATTGGGGTCCAGTTCATTGGTGATGCGAATTGCCAGGTCCATGCGCTCATCCACCAGATTGACGGTGCGGTCGAGCAGCACCATGTCGACGCTGACTTGCGAGTAGCGCTCGACAAACTCGGTCACCGCGAGCATCAGTTGCGCTTGACCGAACGAGGTGCTGGCCGTCACGCGCAGCAGTCCTTTCGGCTCATCCTCTGGCGCGGCGACTACTGCACGCATGTCATCGGCCAGATCGAGCATTCGCCGACATAAAGGCAACACCTCAGCCCCTGCCGCGGTGAGGTTCAGACGTCGCGTGGTGCGGTGCATCAATCGGGCGCCGGTCCAGTCCTCCAGTTCGGCAAGGAATCTGGATATCACAGGCCTTGATATCCCGAGTTTGTCCGCCGCAGCGGTCTGGCTCCCGCAATCCACGACGGTGACGAAAGCCTGCATTGCCGCCAACTTATCCATGATTCGACCGGTTTCAGAAACAAACTTGCGTCTAATCTAGCGTTTTTCGATCTATAAATCCCAACTAACCTGCGGACTCTTATCATTGCCACGATGGAGCTCGACATGATTTTGCTGTCCGCACGCCGCTTGTTAGCCACTTTCGCCCTGCTCGGCTTTGCGGGTGCCAGCCAGGCCGCGCAACCCCTGAAGCTGGATGTCTATAACCCGGGCGAAGAAGCCATCTTCCCGGTCTCTTCAGTCCTGGTGACAGGTGAGAAAGACGCGGTTCTGGTGGATGCGCAGTTTTCGAAAACTCAAGCCGAGCAGATCGTCGAGAAAATCCGCAAGAGCGGGAAAAATCTGACCACGATTTATATCAGCCATGGCGACCCGGACTACTACTTCGGCCTGCAAACCATTACCTCCGCCTACCCAAAAGCCAAGGTTGTAGCCAGCGCCCAGACCGTCGCACACATCAACGAAACCAAGGATGCCAAGCTGGCCTACTGGGGACCCAAGCTGGGCGCGGCCGCACCGGGCAAGGTCATCGTGCCTGAAGTAATGCAGGGTACTGAACTGAAGCTGGAAGATCAGAAACTGCAGGTCATTGGCCTGGACGGTCCGCAACCCGACCGTAGCTTCGTCTGGATCCCGTCGATCAAGGCCGTGGTAGGCGGCGTGGTGCTGTCCAGCAACATTCACGTGTGGATGGCTGACACCCAGAGCGCCAAATCCCACCAGGACTGGCTGGCGACCCTGGCGACAATAGAGAAACTCAAACCAGCCACCATTGTGCCGGGCCACTTCCTGCCGGGCGATCAAACGGCTCTTCAATCACCGACATTCACAGCGGGCTATATCAAAACCTTTGATGCCGAAACGGCCAAGGCCAAAGACTCTGCCGCACTGATTGCAGCGATGAAAGCGCATTACCCGAAACTGGCGGATGACTCGTCACTGGTGCTGAGCGCGAAAGTGGCCAAAGGTGAAATGAAGTGGTGAGTGAAGCCGTCAGCGTCACTTACCTCTTCGATCCACTATGCGGTTGGTGCTATGGAGCCTCGTCAGTGATACAGCGCCTTGATGCGCTGGACGAGTTCAGCATCACGCTTTCCCCTACCGGCTTGTTCGCGGATAAAAACTCGCGGGTGATGGACCTAGGCTTTGCAGATTATGCCTGGTCCAATGACCTGCGAATCGGCACGCTGACCGGACAGCCTTTCAGCGAGGCTTACCAACGCCACATACTTGGGGATCACACCCGTCGTTTCGACTCCGGGCCTGCAACCCGGGCGCTCAGCGCGGTGGCGATGACGGTGCCGTCGCGCGAACTGGAGGCATTGGCAGGCATACAACGCGGCCGCTATGTTGAGGGGCTGGATATCACCGACCTTGAGGTTCTTGCTCGCATTCTCACGGGCATGGGACTGAGCGAGGCTGCCAGCCTGTTGCTTGCGCAGGATGATGGGTTACCGAGTCATTCCCGTGAGCGGGTCAAGGTAGCGCAGGCGTTGATGGGTCAGATGGGCACGAGCGGCGTTCCTGCGCTTGTGCTCGGGGCTGGCAAGCAAAGACGCCTGATCAGCTCAAATGCGCTGTTTGGCAGCTGGGAGGCGTTGCTCGAGGGTTTGCGTGCCGATAAATAGGCCGTAGGAGCGGCACTGTCTCGCAGTAAACAAAGACCTATCAAACACAATGCATTTTGCAGGCTGAACCCATTCCTGTAGGAGCTCACCGAGGTTACGAGGCCAGCGATGGCAGAGTGTCAGAC
This sequence comes from Pseudomonas quasicaspiana, assembly GCF_021147825.1. Taxonomy (NCBI): domain Bacteria; kingdom Pseudomonadati; phylum Pseudomonadota; class Gammaproteobacteria; order Pseudomonadales; family Pseudomonadaceae; genus Pseudomonas; species Pseudomonas quasicaspiana. The sequence continues at coordinate 93,525 of NZ_JAGTPI010000013.1, read as the reverse complement.
AAACCGCTATCGCTGGCCTCGTAACCTCGGTGAGCTCCTACAGGTCCGATGGTTGCGGCCAAAGATAGTGACGCCATGGATACCCCTACGCCCACATGATATGCATTTCAATCAACGGACGGCATTTCCCGGAGGACTTCAGCCGCGAGGGCGTCACACCTGAACATAAAAATCAGGCAAAAAAAAAGCGACCCGTTAAGGTCGCTTTCTTTCGCTTCAAGGAGTTCAAGGGCCTCGAAGCTATGTATGGCGCAGCGGACGGGACTCGAACCCGCGACCCCCGGCGTGACAGGCCGGTATTCTAACCGACTGAACTACCGCTGCGTATCGCTCGGACTTGCGTCCGTTTGAATCGTTGAAGCAGGCTTTCGAGAACCTGCTTCGTTGTAACCCTGACCGAGAAGCCTTGAGGCTTTTCAATCGCAGACCAGACTGATCTGATCCGTCAAATATGGCGCAGCGGACGGGACTCGAACCCGCGACCCCCGGCGTGACAGGCCGGTATTCTAACCGACTGAACTACCGCTGCTTGTCGGTGGACTTACGTCCGGTATCGCTATGTAACCTTTCAATGTTGCAACATTGAAACTCACGAAGTGGTGGGTGATGACGGGATCGAACCGCCGACCCGCTGCTTGTAAGGCAGCTGCTCTCCCAGCTGAGCTAATCACCCTTTGCTTCGTTGAGGCCGCGAAATTTACGCACCTAACGAACCTAAGTCAATACCCTGCTTGAAGTTTTTTTTAAGAGCAGCTTCCAGCCGCAAGTTTCAAGCTCCAAGCCAAAAACAAAAAAGCGAACCCGAAGGCTCGCTTTCTCTTGCAGCTTGCAGCTTGAAACTCGCCGCTGCTACAGATAAATCATCTTCTTGCTCATACCACCGTCCACCACGAACTCTTGCCCCGTGACGAACCCGGCATTGCGCGACAGCAGCCAGGAGATCATCGCTGCCACATCATCCACCGTGCCTACTCTGCCCGCCGGATGTTGCGCGTGATCGGCGTCTGATAGCGGCTCAGCACGCCGTACAGAAGGATCCCGGGCGTCAATCCAGCCAGGGCTGACCGCGTTGACGCGGATCTCGGGCCCCAGGCTGATGGCAAGCGAATGAGTCAACGCCAACAGACCGCCCTTACTCGCTGCATAAGCTTCAGTATCGGCTTCTGACTGTCGCGCGCGGGTTGAGGTCAGGTTGATGATACTGCCCGCGTGAGCGCGCAAGTAGGGGGCGCAGTGCTTGGCCAGCAGCATCGGACCACTGAGGTTGATCCCCAGCACCCGATTCCAGTGCGCCAGGCTCAGGCTCTCAAGCGTTGTGTTATGCGGATCGGCAATCGCGGCATTGCATACCAGCGCGTCGAGACGACCGAACTGGCCAATGACCTCGGCCACGCCTGCCGCAACCTGCTCTTCGCTGGAAACGTCCATGGCAATGAAGATCGCGTTATCGCCCAGTGCCTGAGCGACCAGAGCGCCTCGCTTGCGATCCACATCAACCAGAACAACCTGCCAGCCCTCGGTAATCAGCCAGGCAGCAATGCCCAGACCGATCCCTCGTGCAGCACCCGTTACCAGGGCCACCCGCCCATTACTGGTGCTGGCGGCCTCCATCACCCAATCATTCACAGTGCCGCAAGACCACGCGCCAGATCCGCCTTCAGGTCAGCGACATCTTCCAGGCCTACAGCAACCCGGATCAGGCTGTCGCGGATGCCCGCAGCTTCACGCTCCTGAGGCGCCAGACGTCCATGGGACGTAGTGCTCGGGTGCGTGATGGTGGTTTTGCTGTCACCCAGGTTGGCGGTGATCGAAATCAGGCGTGTCGCATCGATGAAACGCCACGCGCCCTCTTTACCACCCTTGACCTCGAAGCTCAAAACCCCGCCGAAAGCCTTCTGCTGACGCTTTGCCAGAGCATGTTGCGGATGGCTTTCGAGACCGGCGTAATGCACCTTCTCGATGCCGTCCTGCTGCTCCAGCCACTGTGCCAGCTCAAGAGCACTGGCACAGTGAGCGCGCATGCGCAGGTTCAGGGTTTCGAGGCCCTTGAGGAAGATCCATGCGTTGAACGGGCTTAGCGTCGGCCCGGCAGTACGCAGGAAGCCGACCACTTCTTTCATGTGTTCGCTGCGACCGGCAACCACACCGCCCATGGAGCGGCCCTGGCCGTCAATGAACTTGGTGGCGGAATGCACGACCATGTCAGCACCCATCGCCAGCGGCTGCTGGAGCGCTGGTGTGCAGAAGCAGTTATCGACTACCAGCAGGGTGCCTTTGGCGTGAGCGATTTCTGCCAGAGCGGCGATATCGACCAGTTCGGCCAGAGGATTGGACGGTGATTCAACAAACAGCATTTTGGTGTTGGGTTTGATAGCGGCATCCCAGCCAGCCAGTTCGGCCAGCGGCACGTAATCCACTTCAACGCCAAAACGCTTGAAGTACTTCTCGAACAGACTGATGGTCGAGCCGAATACGCTCCGGGAAACCAGCACGTGATCGCCAGCGCTGCAAAAGCTCATGACCACCGCCATGATCGCGGCCATGCCGCTTGAAGCGGCAACGGCCTGCTCGGCGCCTTCCAGCGCTGCGATACGCTCTTCGAACGAGCGCACCGTCGGGTTGGTGTAGCGCGAGTAAACGTTGCCCGGCACTTCGCCTGCGAAACGCGCAGCCGCATCGGCGGCTGAACGGAACACATAACTTGAGGTGAAGAACAGCGGATCGCTATGCTCGCCTTCCGGCGTGCGGTGTTGACCGGCACGCACAGCGAGCGTGTCGAAGCCAACGCCCTCAAGGTCGCTGTCCAGCCGACCGGCATCCCATTCCTGAGTCATGCGCCCTCTCCGTGATGATTAGTTGTTGTACAGATCAATGATCGCGCTGACCGCCTGGGTCTTGACCTTGGAGGCGTCATTACGCGCCGACTCGATCTTGTTCAGGTAATGCTCGTCGATATCACCGGTCACGTACTTGCCGTCGAAGACCGAGCAGTCGAAGTTGTCGATTTTGATCTTCTTGCTGCCACTCACCGCTTCGATCAGGTCATTCAGGTCCTGATAGATCAACCAGTCGGCACCGATCAGATCGGCAACGTCCTGAGTGCTGCGGTTATGAGCGATCAGCTCATGAGCGCTTGGCATGTCGATGCCGTAGACGTTCGGGTAACGAACGGCAGGTGCCGCGGAGCAGAAGTAAACGTTCTTGGCACCGGCTTCACGGGCCATCTGGATGATCTGCTTGCAAGTGGTGCCACGCACGATGGAGTCATCCACCAGCATGACGTTCTTGCCGCGGAACTCCAGCTCGATGGCGTTGAGCTTCTGGCGTACGGATTTCTTGCGCGCGGCCTGACCGGGCATGATGAACGTACGGCCGATATAGCGGTTCTTGACGAAACCTTCGCGGAACTTGACGCCCAGATGGTTGGCCAGTTCCAGTGCCGCCGTGCGGCTGGTGTCCGGAATAGGGATAACCACGTCGATGTCGTGATCCGGACGCTCGCGCATGATCTTGTCAGCCAGCTTCTCGCCCATGCGCAGACGCGCCTTGTAGACCGAGATACCGTCGATGATCGAGTCCGGACGCGCCAGATAGACGTGCTCGAAAATGCACGGTGCGTACTTGGGATTGGTTGCGCACTGACGAGTGTGCAGCTTGCCATCTTCAGTGATGTAAACCGCTTCGCCCGGCGCCAGATCGCGAATCAGGGTGAAGCCGAGCACGTCCAGTGAGACGCTCTCGGAGGCAATCATGTACTCGACGCCTTCATCGGTGTGACGCTGACCGAAAACGATCGGACGGATGGCGTCCGGATCGCGGAAACCGACGATACCGTAACCGGTGATCATCGCAACCACGGCGTAACCGCCACGGCAGCGTTTATGCACGTCAGTGACAGCAGCGAAGATGTCTTCTTCGGTTGGCTGCAACTTGCCGCGCACGGCCAGTTCATGAGCGAAAACGTTCAGCAGCACTTCCGAATCAGAATTGGTGTTGACGTGGCGCAGGTCAGATTCGTAAATCTCCTTGGCCAGTTGCTCAACGTTGGTCAGGTTGCCGTTGTGCGCCAACGTAATGCCATACGGCGAGTTGACGTAAAACGGCTGGGCTTCAGCTGAAGTCGAGCTGCCTGCCGTTGGATAGCGCACATGACCAATACCCATGTGCCCGACCAGACGCTGCATATGGCGCTGATGGAACACATCACGTACCAGGCCGTTGTCCTTGCGCAGGAATAACCGGCCGTCGTGGCTGGTTACGATACCGGCAGCGTCCTGGCCGCGGTGCTGGAGGACGGTGAGCGCGTCATACAGCGCCTGATTGACGTTCGACTTACCGACGATACCGACGATGCCACACATGCGACACAACCCCTACTTAGTGGAACTGGATTTACCGAGCACTTCCTGCGGCATTGTAGGCGGCAGAAGGTGTTCCTTGAACGGCAGTTCAGCAGGTACGCTGACTCCGCTGGCGAGCCACTTGCTGGACATCCCGAGAATCAGGTTTTTCGACCAGTCAGCGACCATGAGAAATTGCGGCACCAACCTCGATTGCTGCCACCATTGATCCTGTTGTACCGGCCCCAGGCTCAACAGCCCGACGGCCACTACTACAAGCAAGCCTCCGCGCGCTGCGCCAAAGACCATGCCGAGAAAGCGATCGGTCCCGGAAAGCCCGGTGACACGAATCAGTTCCCCAATAAGAAAGTTGATCATTGCGCCAACCAGCAAGGTGGCGACGAATAGAATAGTACAGGCCGCAATAACCCGAAACGATGGTGTTTCGATGTAGTTGACCAAATAACCTGATAATCCCGCGCCAAACATCCAGGCGACGACGCCTGCAATGATCCAGGTCACCAGAGACAGGGCTTCCTTGACGAAGCCGCGCTTGAGACTGATCAGAGCGGAGATAGCGACGATCGCGAAGATCGCCCAGTCGACCGGGGTAAAGGGCACGTTTGAGCCTGCAAACAGATAAGGCGGCGCATTTTAGCAGAGCGCCAGCCTGCCGGTAAGCAGCATTTCCGGCAGCTGTGCAATCATCTGAAAAGCATCAACCCTGCTCAGGCTGAAAGCGCACCACAATGCCCTTGAGCTTCTGCTGCTTGTCGAGCTGATCACGCAAGCGATCAGCTTCTGCACGCTCGATCAATGGACCCACAAACACCCGGTTCACGCCGCCTGCGGTACGGATGTAGGCGTTATAGCCCTGAGTGCGCAGGGTCTTCTGCAGGTTGTCGGCGTTGGCACGGTTGGACATGCTCGCCAATTGTACCGACCAGCTTACCGACAGACCGTTAGCGTCGACACCTGACGGCGTGGCTGGTTTGGCAGTCGCTTGTGCTGCAGGCGCCGCCGGGGCTGGCGCCGGTGTTGGCGTCGGAACTGGCGTCGGAGCTGGCTTGGCGGCCGGCTTGACGGCAGGCGGGGTCGTAGTCTTCACTTCAGGCGGAGCCGGAGCGATCGGCATGGACGGTGCCTGGCTTTGCGCAGCTATTTCATCGTCGCCAGGGATAGGCTCCTGAGTGGGAACCTGAGGCTCAGGCACCGGCACTGGCTGAACCTGCACTTGAGGCGCTGCAGGCGCTTGCGGAGCAGCGGGCGCATCGACCTGAACGTGGCGCGTCTCATCCTGACGTGTGAACAGCATAGGCAGGAAGATCACCGCCACGGCGATAAGCACCAGGGCACCGACCATTCGCTGTTTGAATACGTTATCCAGCAAAGCCATTTGCAGCTTCCTCTATGGCGTGCCGGGTCAACCATTCCAGGGCCTCGGCAACACAGTAAAAAGACCCGAACAGCAAAATCTCGTCATCGGCTGTAGCGTGCGCGCATTGGGCTTCAAGTGCCAGCGCAACACTCTGATAGGACGTCACGTGCGCACCAAGGTTCTCAAGTGCCACGTGCAAATCATTTGCTGGTCGGCTGCGCGAGGTCGGAAGCGGTGCAACAGCCCAGTCATCGATACTGGAAGCCAGCTCGGCAACGACACCTTCCAGCTCCTTGTCAGCCAACAGACCAAAGACCGCCAAGCGCTTTCCTGCCACCGGACGCTGAGCCATGCGTTGCGCCAGAAACTGCGCAGCGTGGGGGTTGTGCCCCACGTCCATCAGCAGATTCAGCCGCTTGCCATGCCAGTTGAAGGCGCGACGATCCAGACGACCGATGATCCGTGTATCGAGCAATGCAGCAAGAATCAGCTCCGGCTGCCAGGCAATATCCAGCAATAGATAAGCCTGCAACGCCAAGGCTGCGTTTTCCATAGGAAGGTCAAGCAATGGCAAATCAAGCAATTCAACCCGCTGCCCCTGCCCGTCTCGCCCCGTCCAGCTCCAGTTCCGCTCATTGATCGTCAGATCGAACTCACGGCCGCGCAGCATCAGCGGGCAATTGAGTTGATTGGCCTTGTCGAGAAGTGGCGCAGGAGGATCAGGATCACCGCACAGCACTGGGCAACCTTCGCGGAAAATCCCCGCCTTTTCGAACGCTACGGACTCGCGGGTATCGCCCAGCCAGTCCGCGTGATCGATACCGATGCTGGTCACTACCGCCAGATCGGAATCGATCAGGTTGACGGCATCGAGACGACCACCCAGGCCCACCTCAAGCACGGCGACATCAAGCGCCGCCTGCTCGAAAAGCCAGAAAGCCGCCAGAGTCCCCATTTCGAAATAGGTCAGCGTGACATCGCCACGCGCAGCCTCGACAGCGGCGAACGCATCGCAGAGTTCTAAATCAGTGGCCTCAACGCCCTGCACTTGCACACGCTCGTTGTAGCGCAACAAATGCGGAGAACTGTAAACACCGACCTTAAGACCCTGAGCACGGAGCAACGAAGCCAGAAAGGCGCAGGTCGAACCTTTGCCGTTGGTACCGGTTACCGTAATCACCCTGGGCGCAGGCCGGGTCAAACCCAATTGCTGCGCTACCTGTCGCGACCTGTCCAGCCCCATATCAATGGCAGAGGGATGCAACTGCTCCAGATAGGCGAGCCAATCACCCAGGGATCCTGGCGTCATACGTTGGCGGGCGCCGGAGGAACGATGATTGGCTCGATAACCGGCGCGACGAACTTGGGTGTCGGCAGGTTCATCATTTGCGCCAGGAGGTTACCCAGACGCTGACGCAGTTCCTGACGAGGAATGATCATGTCGATAGCGCCGTGGTCCAGCAGGAACTCACTGCGCTGGAAGCCTTCCGGCAGTTTTTCACGAACGGTCTGCTCAATGACACGAGGACCGGCAAAGCCGATCAGAGCCTTTGGCTCAGCGACGATCACGTCACCCAGCATGGCCAGACTCGCGGAAACACCGCCGTAAACCGGGTCGGTCAGTACGGAAATGAACGGCAGGCCTTCTTCGCGAAGACGCGCCAGCACGGCCGAAGTCTTGGCCATTTGCATCAGCGAGATCAACGCTTCCTGCATACGCGCGCCACCGGAAGCGGCGAAGCAGATCATCGGGCAGCGATTTTCCAGCGCATAGTTGGCAGCCTGAACGAAGCGCTCGCCTACGATCGCGCCCATCGAACCGCCCATGAAGGAGAACTCGAACGCCGAGACCACAACCGGCATGCCCAACAGGGATCCGCTCATGGAAATCAGTGCATCTTTTTCACCGGTCTGTTTCTGGGCACCGACGAGGCGATCCTTGTACTTTTTGCTGTCGCGGAACTTGAGACGGTCAACCGGCTCCAGATCGGCACCGATTTCGGAACGACCTTCTTCATCGAGGAAGATATCCAGACGAGCACGCGCGCCGATGCGCATGTGGTGGTTGCACTTGGGGCAAACGTCCAGGGTCTTTTCCAGCTCTGGACGATAAAGCACCGCTTCGCAGGATGGGCATTTATGCCAGAGGCCTTCAGGAACCGAGCTCTTCTTGACCTCGGAACGCATGATCGAAGGGATCAGTTTGTCTACCAACCAGTTGCTCATGCTTTATATCTCCAGTACCGGTGGCTCGAACGCCGGGTGACTCAGCACCCTGCGCATGCCCTTTTAACTAATTCGTAAATGAATTGAAGCAGCTTGTCGGTGGCTGCCAAATATCGTGGCGTGCCAGCCGCACAGCTTCAATCGCGATTCAACAACCGTGGCGAGGCCATTCGAACCTCACCCGTAAAAAATCCACCCGCATATCCGGGACTGCCTGCCTGTCGCACAGACAGGATTATGGACGGTGGCTGACGAAAACCCGTCACATCGAACCGCCATCAGCAGCCGTGCACTGCGCTCATGAACGCACGAATCTTGTCATGATCCTTGATGCCCTTGCTCTTCTCAACACCGCCGCTGACGTCTACCGCGTAAGGCCGAACCTGGGTAATGGCCTGAGCCACGTTGGCAGAGGTCAAACCGCCTGCCAGGATAATCGGCTTTTCAAGACTGTTCGGGATCAGCGCCCAGTCAAAGGTTTCACCCGTACCGCCTGGAACGCCTGCGACAAATGTGTCGAGCAGGATACCGCTCGCCCTGGAGTACAAACGGCAACTGGCAGCGATATCGTCACCCGCCTGCACCCGCAATGCCTTGATGAACGGACGATGATAGCCGTCGCACTGCTCAGGCGTCTCATCTCCGTGGAACTGCAACATATCCAGCGGCACAGCATCCAGGGTTTCGTTGAGCTCACAACGACTGGCATTGACGAACAAACCCACCGTACTGATAAACGGCGGCAAGGCGGCAATGATTGCCCGCGCTTGTTGAACGCTCACTGCCCTTGGGCTTTTGGCGTAAAACACGAAGCCGATGGCATCGGCACCCGCCTCGACGGCAGCCAATGCATCTTCTATGCGGGTAATCCCGCAGATCTTGCTGCGAACGGCTGACATGTAAAGAAAACCTCAAGCCTTTCGGGAAAGGCCCGGATGTTAACAAATGCTGTTACAGGCGTCAGCCGTCAAGTTCCGAGAAGCCCGTAAGAAAGTGCGGCCCGATATAACGCTCAGGCAGTGGAAACTCGTCGCGATACTCCACCTGTACCAGATAAAGCCCGAACGGGTGCGCGGTCACCCCGCCCGTTCGACGCACCTTGCTTTCCAGCACCTCGCTCGCCCACTCAACCGGCCGCTCTCCTGCGCCAATGGTCATCAGCACACCAGCGATATTGCGCACCATGTGGTGCAGAAACGCATTGGCACGTATATCGATGACAATCATCTTGCCGTGCTGCGTCACCCGCAGATGATGCAGCTGTTTGACGGGCGACTTGGCCTGACACTGCCCTGCACGGAAAGCACTGAAATCATGAGTCCCGACCAGGTACTGCGCTGCCTGCGCCATGCGCTCGACATCCAGCGGGCGATGGTTCCAGGTAATTTCCTGATTCAGGTGCGCCGGACGGATCTGGTCGTTGTAGATCACGTAGCGATAACGGCGTGCGATGGCTTTGAAGCGAGCGTGGAAATCTGCAGGCATGACCCTGGCCCAACTGACACTGATGTCATGGGGCAAATTGATGTTGGCGCCCATCACCCAGGCCTTCATCGAGCGCTGGGCCTGCGTATCGAAATGCACGACCTGCCCGCAGGCATGCACACCGGCATCGGTTCGTCCGGCGCACATCAACGAGACTGGCGAATCGGCGACTTTCGACAATGCGTTTTCGAGGGTTTCCTGAACCGTCAGCACACCGGATGCCTGACGCTGCCAACCGGAATAACGCGAGCCTTTGTATTCGACCCCGAGCGCAATTCGGGAAAAGCCTTCAGCAGCCATTTCGGCTGCCGGGTTATCTATGTTCGCCAAGAGGTAAAAGCCTGTCGGATTGCAAAATGGCGGCCATTATAGGGCCGTCGAAAAAAGACGCCATGTGCCCGACGCTATAAATGCAAACGGCCGCATAAGCGGCCGTTGCAACACAGCGGTAACGAATCAGACCAGACGAGAGAGCATGTCCCGCGCTTCGGTTTTCTGACCGTCATTACCCTCGGACACCACTTCATCGAGGATATCGCGAGCGCCGTCGCTGTCACCCATTTCGATGTAGGCGCGTGCCAGATCGAGCTTGGTGGCGGCTTCGTCGGTGCCGGACAGGAAATCGAACTCTGGCTCGTCATCCATCGACGCCATGTCATCAGCGGTGAAGCTAGGCGTCTCGAAAGGCTCTGCCATCGGCGGGTGCTCAAGATTCTGCGACAAACGCTCCAGTTCGGCGTTGACGTCCTCAATCTCGGAAGCGAATGCCTGGGCGGCAGGATCAGACTCGATTTCGTCAGACAGCGACAGGTCGAAGTCATCCGGCAAGTCCAGATCGTGCTCCAGTTCAGGCTCAGGTTCGACTGCCACTACAGGAGCAGGCTCACCCAGGTCCAACGGCTCTTCGTCGAGGCTGAGCAAGAAATCATCTTCCGTGGTCAGCCCGGGTTCGTCTTCCGCCAGATCCAGATCGAAATCGTCCAGGTCGTCAGGCGTGCTGACCACGGGCGCTTCAGTCTGCTGCTTCAGGAGCGACTCAAAGCTCGGCTCCTGCGGCTCAGGCTCAGGCGCAGGTGTTGGTGCATCCAGCTCGAAATCGCTCACCTCTGCCGGCGCGGTCAGATCGACCACGTGCTCCGGCGAAGCCTGTTCCAGATCGTCCAGGCTCAGATCGAAATCCTGCTCGAAGTCATCAACCTCAGCAGCCGGAACTTCAGCTTCAGGGACTGACGCTGCGACGACTGGCTCAGGTTCCAGTTCCGGCTCTGAAGCCAGCTCTGGCTCTGGCTGTACTTCAGCGACAGGCGGCTGCGGTTCTTCTTCGTCGAGCAGCAGCTCCTCAACGTATTTCGCATCCAGTTCGGCGGCCACTGCTGCAGCCGTCGCTGTTGCCGCCGCAGCCACAACAGCTGCGGTAACCATGGTCGGGTAACGACTCTTTAGCTGCTCGACCTCAGCTTCATGCTTTCCCCGTGCCACCACTTTGCGCTCGTGCGCGGCGAAGGCCTTGGTGTTGCCCTGCTCGGCGTAGATTTCCATCAGCTTGAGACGGATATCATCACGAGCAGGATCTTCTTTAACAGCCTCTTCCAGAAGTTCGACCGCCTGATTCATACGGCCGTAAGCGATATGGATTTCAGCCTGAACCAGCGGATCAGCCGGACGCTCTTTCGGACCGCCAGCAGCAGGCGGTGGCGTCATTGCCACGTTAGGCGAAGCAACGCCCAACCCTTCGAAACTGGCTTGCGGCACGTCCATATCCATGTCGGACACAAAGTCAGACTCTTCAGCCAGAGCACGCGCCATGCGCTTATGCTTCTCGGCCTCGGCCTTGGCATTGCGACGACGGGCCAGGAACAGCATCAACAGAAGCAGGAACAGCACTACAGCGCCGCCGATGATGCCAAGCACAATCGGATTATTGAGCAACTGTTTGAAGGCGTTATCCGCGTCGGACTCCGGCGCGACTACCGGCTCAACGGCCAACGGCTGATCTGCACCAGGCGCGATGACCTGAGCGGCACCAGCCGGTAGCGCATCTTCCGGGGCAATCTCACCTGGCGGTTTGGCAGCAGCCTCAGGCGTACCCGGCGCGCCAACCACTGTGGCGGGCATGGCCGAGTCAGCAGGTTTTGCGGCCGCTGCGGCATCAGGCGTCGCACCCGGCGTCGCAGGCGGAACTACGCCTCCGGCAGCCTGCATCTTGGCCAATTGATCGCTTTTCAGCTGAATCAGACGCTGCATCTTGTCCAGTTGGCTTTGCAGGTCGTTCATGCGGCTCTTGAGCTCCGCGTTATCACGACGTGCGGTGTCCAGATTTTCCTGAGCCACGGCCAACTTGTTGCTTAATTCTTTTTCGCCTGCAGAGCCTTTGCCCGCAGTATTTGAACCTGCAGATACCAGACTCAGGTTATCGCCCGCTTCTACCCGGGAAGGTGCCTCACCGGCACGATCGCGACGGGTTGCATCAACCTGACGCGTGCCGGAAGGCGTTCTACGCCCCTGACGCCACGCCTGATTCTGCGCAGCCACTTCGGTGATTGCTTGAGGCTGAGGCAAGGTCGTTGACTGCGAAGGCGTCGGCAAACGCAATACCTGACCTTTTTTAAGTCGGTTGATATTGCCGCCAATGAATGCGTCCGGGTTCAGCGCCTGAATCGCCAGCATCGTCTGTTGCACGGTGCCGCCATTGCGATTTTTCTCGGCAATTTCCCACAACGTGTCGTTATTGCTGGTGGTGTACGAGGCCTGCCTGGCACTGCTGTCCGCGACTGGTGCTGGTGCGGGCGGCGTCTCGGCGGCTGGCGTTGGCGCCGGGGCAGCCGGTTGCTCGGCAGCCGGTGCCGTAGAAGGCAACTGGGTCGCAGCAGCTGGAGCTGGCGCGGCCGCTGCAGCAGCGGCTGCCGCTTCCGGGGAATATTTAGGCGGATCAAGCAGCAGGCTGTACTCGCGCAGCAAGCGGCCGTTTGGCCACAACACTTGAACGAGGAATTTCACAAAGGGTTCGCGTACCGGCCTGCTAGAGGTAATACGCAAGACACTCTTGCCACTGGCGTTGATCACCGGGGTAAACGTAAGGTCGTTGAGAAACGCCTGCCGAGTGACACCGGCCTGAGCGAAATCGGCGGTGGTTGCCAGACTTGGCACCACTTGCGAGGCGTTCAGCCCCTGCGCTTCCGTCAGTTCGATTTCGGCTACCAACGGCTGGTTCAGGGTCGACTTGACCGACAATTCCCCAAGCCCCAGCGCATGCGCCATTCCAGATGACAGCGCGGAAGCCGCAGCAATTGCTAAAACCAGTTTGCGAACCTGAACCATAGCCCATCCCTTGTTAAAAAATTCCTCGGCATCCGAGAGGCAAAAAGTACTCATCTCAGGAGCTTGGAGGACACGCCTGGCTAGAATGATTCTTCAAATTGCCGCCAAGTATCTTTTACACATAGTCTTTTATCAACAATTCAGCGAGCTGCACAGCGTTGAGAGCTGCACCTTTGCGTACATTGTCCGACGTGACCCACAGATTTAACTCACAAGGATCATCGATCCCACTCCGGACGCGTCCTACATAAACAACGTCCTGCCCTACAGCATCGCCGACCGCAGTCGGGTAATCACCAGCTTCGACCAACTCGATTCCAGCCGCAGACTCCAGTGCCTTGTTGACCGCTCCGAGATTCACTGGTGCCGCCGTCACTAACGAAACCGTGAAGCTGTCGCCAAAAAACAACGGTGCCTGCACGGTTGCCGCAGAAACCTTCAGTAAAGGCAGAGCCAGCAACTCTCGCAACTCCGCGACCAGACGTTTTTCCAGCGGTACATGCCCTTCTGCATCTGGCGTACCCACTTGGGCCAGCAGGTTAAAGGCCATTTGCCGATCAAAAAAGCGCGGCTCCAGCGGACGAACATTGAGTAACTCTGTCGTCTGACGCGCCAGTTCAGCGACGCCTTCACGCCCTTGGCTCGATACCGCCAGACAAGCCGTGACGCTGATTCGCTGAATGTCCAGCACCGCCAGCAAAGGTGCCAGTGTCAGCGCCAACGCTGCACCGGAAGAACTTGGGCTGCCCACCTGAAACGGTTTGCCGTACGACTCGATCAAAGCGCCATTGATTTCGGGAACGACGTTCGGTGCTTCCTCCGGGGACAACCCACCGGACAGATCAATGACCGAACACCCGGCAGCGGTCGCACGGGCAGCATAGCTGCGGGTAATCGCCGGACCCGCTGCAAAGAACGCAACCTGCGCCTTGCTGAAATCGAACTCGTCGACTTCGCGCACGCGCACATTTTTGCCCCTGAACGGCACGGAATGACCTGCCGACTCGATACTGGCCAGCAGATGCAACTGCGCAACCGGGAAGTTACGCTCTTCGAGAATCTGGACGATGGTTTCGCCGACAGTACCGGTGGCGCCGATAACGGCAATATCAAAGGACTGATTCATGCAAAAACCTCAGGTAAAACGGGGAGCGGCACTTTAACCGCCGAGTACAAAGCAAGCAATTGAGCGGCAACTTATTGATTCAAGGCTCAAGGCCTATGGGAAAGAACTCTCCGTGACTCCAGACGCCCAGCCAGCGCTGACCATCAATGTCGCGGGAAACGGCCAGCTCCACCAACTGGTAGAACACGTTGCGATGAATCAGTGCTTCAAGGTTGGCCCGCACATGAATGTAGGGGGCCGGCTCTTCAGTCTGGGGATCGACTATCACGCGTAACGGGTGATCCGGGCCTGCTTCGGTATCATCCTCGACATTGGTCGAGAAGCGCAAAGTCTGCTGCTCGCCTTCGCCCTCCACCACCAGACTGACCGCCACGAACGGTGCGTCATCGACGCGAATCCGGACCTTCTCCACGGGAGTAATCAGGAAGTAATCGTCGCCATCGCGACGCATGATCGTGGAAAACAACCGAACCATGGGTTTGCGACCAATTGGCGTACCCAGGTAGAACCAGGTGCCATCCCGCGCGATACGCATGTCGATATCGCCGCAGAAATCCGGATTCCACAGGTGAACGGGTGGTAATCCTTTGCTCTTGGGGATCTGCGCGAACAGATCATTGGCCTTGCCCGGACCGGTCATTTTTTCTCCTTAGCGACTCAGACCCAACAGGCTGCGAGCATATTCCTCAAGCGGCGGGCCGAGCAGGTCTTCTGGTTTATTGTCGTAGAACGTCAGCAATCCGCCACGAATACGAATACGGGCGGTGTCGATCAGGTAGCGGGTGCTGGTTTCGATCAACATCAACTGGATCACACCGTTATCAATACCGAGCCGATCCAGCGCTTCCTGGTCGGACCATTCATCCGTATTGCCGATCCGGTCGTCAGCCTTGGCAAATCGAGTGTAGAGCAAGTAATGCGCGCCGAAACCACGGGCTTCGGTCATTGCCTCATCCAGCCCCAATGGGGTACGTGCGCGACGAACCATCGGGAAATATTCAACGAAGCCGTTGAAGGCTTCTTCAGCCACTACGTTCTGCTTGGGATGGGGACTGGAATTAGGCGGTACGAACGCGCCTTGAGCGATATAGATGAACGAGTCAGCCTGTATGCGCCAATTGCCGATACGACGGGTTTCGCCGTGGTCGAGAATCCCGGCATCACTCAGTTGATCCTTGGTGCCCTGGGCCAGATCGCTGACACTCATGCAACCACTCAACGCCAACAGCGCCAGTAACAGAACCAGGCTACGCATTATTCCCCTCCCAAATGCCGGTGACGGAAAACCGGCGAATGGTCGTCGGATGCAGCTTCCGAGCCAGAGCGCGCCTGGAAGCTGAATAATGCGGGTTTTAATGTGTAGCGTGCCTGAAACAGAGCCTTGGAGCAGCCCGGTTACTGATCTGGGGAATCTACCTTGGGATCGGCCATGACATCTGTATCGCGCTTGCGCTTGTTGCCCATGCGCACGCCGATATCCATCAGAAATTGAAAAAAGCCTTCCTGATCTTCAAGCACATTGCTCCAGAACGGCGAGTGGTAGAGCGCAACGGCGCCATGCACCAAAGCCCAGGCAGCGCAGTAGTGGAAATACGGCGGGACGTCTTCGAGCTTGCCTTCGTTGATCCGCCCTTTGATCAGCAGCGTCAGGTGTTCGAAGTTCGAGGCGCGGATCTTGTGCAGCTCATCGACCAGTTCTGGCACCTGATTGCCTTTGACGACCTTCTCTTCCAGACGATCAAACAGGCGATAACGCTGTGGATCACGCATGCGGAATTCGAAGTAGGCGCGGGAAAGTGACTCCTTGTCCTTTTCCAGATCCGCTGAATGCAGTAACTCGTTCAGATCACGCTCGTAGTCGAGCATCAGGCGCAAATAGATTTCCGCCTTGGATTTGAAGTGCTTGTAGATGGTGCCTTTGCCAATACCGACGGCGTCCGCAATCATCTCGACAGTAACGCTGTCTTCGCCTTCATCGAGAAATAACTTAAGCGCCGTGTCGAGGATTTCCTGCTCACGGCGGCGAAACTCACGGACCTTACGAGGTTCTTTTTGCATATTAAGAAGGTCTGCACGGCTCAAAATCGAAGCTCTGCATTATGCCTAACCCGCGCGAAATTGCACGGATCATCCGACCATGGTGCGTTAAATGCGTGAAGTGCAGGTTTTGACGGGAGAGTGTCGGACAATCCGGGAACTCACTTCTGGGAAAGAATGGTGTTGGTCTCATCGCGAGCAAGCTCGGCTCCCACATGAAAACCACACTCCCCCTGTTGGAGCGAGGCAATGCGATCTCGGTCCCAGGCAGCATTCCAGAGGTGTGGCCGTAAATCATAGATAAAACGGACTCAACAACCGCCCCGCTATTCCAAATCTGTTTAAAAAACGTACAGAAGCGACTGGACGCCGGGCGAGCATGACCAATACTTAGTACGTTGGCGCGACATCTCCCCCAAGTGACGCGCCAATAAAGGTGCAGATGGATAGCGCACCTTTGTTTTACTCCTAATGGTCTTAACCCGGATTCACCCCCCAGAACCCGGGTTTTTTTTGCCTGCGATTCGTCAAGCCTTCAGATGCGCCAAGGGGAACAGTCGGGCAAAGTTGGCAGTCGTCATTTCCGCAAACTGCTCGTAAGACTCACCGCGCAACATGGCCAGAAATTCGGCCACTTCACGCACGTACTGAGGCAGGTTGGGTTTGCCCCGGTATGGGATTGGCGCGAGGTAAGGCGAGTCCGTTTCTACCAACAACCGGTCCGCTGGTACCTGACGCGCCACGTCACGCAACGCATCGGCGTTGCGGAAGGTGACGATGCCAGACAGGGATATGTAAAAACCAAGATCCAGCGCCGCCTTGGCCATGTCCCAGTCTTCGGTGAAACAGTGCAGCACCCCGCCCTGGGGCAATGCAGCCTCGCGCAGCAGGCTCAAGGTGTCGGCCCGCGCACCGCGAGTGTGAACGATGACCGGCTTGCCGGTGATGTTCGCGGCTTGCAGATGCAGTCGAAACGACGCCTGCTGCAACTCCGCCGCTTCGGGCTCGTAATGGTAGTCCAGACCCGTTTCGCCAATCGCCACCACCCGTGGGTGATCCAGCTCTTTGAGCAGCCAGTCCAGCGCTGGCGTTTCGCCTGGTGTCAGGTCAAGTGGATGGATACCCACTGAGCAATCAACATCATCGTATTGCTCGGCAAGCGCCTTCACTGCTCCGGCGTTTTCGGCGCTGACGCCGATGCACAGAAAGTGTCCGACACCCCGGCCACGTGCAGCCTCAAGGGCAGCATCCAGGGATCCGGAATGCTCGGCAAGGTCCAGGCGGTCAAGGTGGCAATGGGAATCTACAAGCATGGAAATAGGCAACTACATCGTGTGAGTGGGACGGTCGGACTTCAAAGCACCGGCCAGATAGGTTTCGATCATGGTACGGGCGGTCGTGTCACCATCATTGAATTGCACGCCGACGCCAGCCGCGCGATTACCTTGCGCGCCCTTGGGGGTGATCCAGGCGACTTTGCCCGCCACCGGAATTTTTTCCGGTTCATCCATCAGGTTCAACAGCATGAACACCTCATCCCCGAGCTTGTAGCTTTTACTGGTGGGGATGAACAGCCCGCCATTTCTGATAAAGGGCATGTAGGCCGCGTACAGAACGGACTTGTCCTTGATAGTCAGAGACAAAATGCCATTTCGTGGACCGGAACTCGGCGGCAGGCTCATGCCAACTCCTATCAAAAAACATAACCAACTGAATTTAAATGCATTTCCGTCCAACGACTAAACGCTAGCGCTGGCTGATCAGCCCCGACCATTGAACCAGCAAGGCCTCAAGCAGTAATACCCTGTTCAGGTTGGCCTTGGACATGACTTTCTGACGCTGGGCCAGAATCCAGTCCTGAATCTCGAGCACCTTGCCCTGCGCGGACTTCTGCGCCAGATACTGCACTACTTTGCGCATATCCTCCAAACCCAGGCCTTGTTCATCCCCGGTCAGTTGGTATCGCAAAACCAGGTGCGACCAATCGCAAAACCAGTCAAACAACAGCAACAGCGGGATATCTTTCCAGCCTTCAGCCAGTTGGGTCGGCGATTGTTGCTGCTTGAGTAGCTTCTTTACGCCATCCACCACCTGAGCACGCTGCTCGCGCACGCCCTGAGTCTGAAGGCTGACAGCAGCAAGGGGAGAACCAGCGGCGAGGGTCAGCAACTCGCGCCGCTCCTCCTCGCTGCTCTCCGGCAATGCCTTGGCAAGCCATGTGAGACTCATCTCTTCACTGGGCAGCGGGCAGGCTTGTTGCACGCAACGGCTTTTGACCGTTGGCAACAATCGGCTGGGCTGATGACTGACCAGCAGCAAAACGGTGTTGCCCGACGGCTCTTCAAGGCTTTTCAACAAAGCGTTGGCGGCGTTGATATTCATCGACTCGACGGGCTCGATCAATACCACTTTGCGGCCACCCATTTGTGCCGTCTGCACCACAAAACTCACCAGATCGCGGACCTGATCGACCTTGATCGCCTTATCCGCCTCTTCCGGCTCCAGCACGTAATTGTCCGGGTGACTTCCCGCCGCCAGCAACAGACAGGACTTGCACTGGCCGCACGCTTCAAGGCCTTCCGGTCGCTGGCACAGCAGGCTGCCCATCAACCGCTCAGCCAGTGCTCGCTTGCCAATACCAATCGGCCCATGCAGCAAATAAGCGTGGGCGTGTTGAGCACGACCCGCCAATTGCTGCCAGAGCTGCTCCTGCCAGGGATAAGCTTCAGCCACGGTGCAGACTCAACAGCTCAGGCAACAATGCGTCGAGAGAGCGCTGCACGTCAGGCAGGGATTGCGCCGCATCCACAAGACGATAACGTCCTGGCTCGGCTTTGGCGCGATTCAGATACGTACTGCGCACCGCGTCGAAAAAGGTCCGGCCTTCCTGCTCGAAACGATCCAGCCGCCCCCGCGCAGTGGCCCGCGCCAGACCCACCTCTACCGGCAAATCAAACACCACAGTCAGGTCCGGGCGCAAATCGCCTTGTACGAAATTCTCCAGCGCAGTGATCCGCTCATGGGACAAGCCACGACCACCACCTTGATAAGCGTAAGTTGCATCCGTGAAGCGATCACACAGGACCACTGCGCCACGCGCCAGTGCTGGACGAATGACTTCAGCCAGGTGTTGCGCACGGGCAGCAAACACCAGCAGCAACTCGGTATCGGCATGCATGGCTTCGTCGCTGGGTGCCAGCAACAGTTCACGAATGCGTTCAGCCAGCGGCGTACCGCCCGGCTCACGAGTCAGCAATACGTCGATGCCTTCAGCGCGCAGTTGCGCTGCAAGGTATTCACGGTTGGTGCTTTTACCGGCACCTTCCGGGCCCTCGAGGGTGATAAACAGGCCGGTCACAGGGTGTACTCAATAAAATTCATTGTGATTTTTGCTCGCTCGGCGCGGTGTCTTGTTCTGCTTTCGCTTCATCAGTCGCCGCCGGATTGGGCTCGACCGCCGGGACGGGCTCAGCAGGAGTCGCCGGGACTACTGGAACTGCGGCCGGGGCCGGACTCGATCGGTAGTCAGCACGACGCTTGAGCTGAAACTCGCGGACCGCGGCGTTATGCGCGTCCAGGTCATCGGAAAATACGTGACTGCCATCGCCCCGGGCGACGAAATACAGACTGCGCCCCGGCACCGGGTTGAGAGCAGCATGAATCGCTTCACGGCCGACCAAAGAAATGGGCGTAGGTGGCAAACCGGAGATGACGTAGGTGTTGTAAGGCGTAGGCTCTTTCAGGTGAGCGCGGGTCAACTTGCCGTTGTAGCGCTCGCCCAGACCATAGATGACTGTCGGGTCCGTCTGCAGCAACATGCCCAGGGCCAGTCTGCGAACAAAAACGCCGGCGATCTGGCCACGCTCCTGCGGGACGCCAGTCTCTTTTTCAACCAGGGACGCCATGATCAGCGCTTGATAAGCATCGGTATACGGCACATCTGCTGCACGCTTGGCCCACTCCTCTTCCAACACGTCGTCGAGACGCTTGTAGGCCTGTTTGAGAATTTCAGCGTCGGTCATGCCGCGGACGTAGCGGTAAGTGTCAGGGAAGAACCGGCCCTCGGGAAAAACATCCGGATGACCGATTTTAGTCATCAGCTCAGCGTCGCTGAGATTAACCAGTGTTTGCTCAAGCTTGGGCTGCTTGCCGAGTGCTGCACGCACCTGACGGAAATTCCAGCCCTCGACCAGCGTCAGGCTGTATTGGACGACTTCACCGCGCTGCCACAGCCCCAGCAAGGACTGAGCGTTCATACCCGGCGTCATGCGGTATTCGCCGCTGTGCAGGGCTTCACTCGAGAGGTTGAAGCGCCAGTACAGCCTTAGCCAGAATGCGTCTTTGATCACACCGTCGGTTTGCAGACGATTGAGCAGACCACCCGGCGTCGAACCGGCAGGAACGTCGAGCATCTGTTCCTGGGTGACGTTCAAGGGTTGATGCAGGGCCTCTTTCTGCTGCCAGTAGGCATAACCCAGCGCCAAACCTGCCAGGACCAGGCCCGTTTCCAGCAACAGCAAAAATTTTCGAATCACTAAGCGATATCCAGAAGGGCAAGAGCTTTGCGCTGCAGTTTACGGGTGAGCGGTCCAACCGACCAGCTCAGCTGTTCGAAGCCTCGCACCGGCCAGACGCCATAGACACTGTTGCAGACAAATACTTCGTCAGCATGTTCCAGATCAGCCATATGCAGATCACGAACTTCGACGTGAATGCCAAGCTCCGGGGCCTGCTCCAGCAACGCACCGCGCATGACACCCGCGACGCCGCTGCGACTCAGGTCAGCCGTGAGCAACACGTCATCGCGGACCATAAACAGATTGCTGTAAACCCCTTCAATAACACGACCGGAGAGATCACGCATCAGCCCTTCGGCAAACTCGGAGCCCTGCCATTCCGAACGGGCAAGCACTTGTTCGAGACGATTCAAATGCTTCAAACCTGCCAGCAAGGGCTGCTCGGCCAGACGTGTGACGCAGGGGAACAAGTAAATGCCCTGCTCCGCATGAGCAGCGGGATAGGCAGGCAGCGGACTACCTTGAAGAATTCTTACAGGGTGAGAATGGGGATCAGGGGCATAGCCGCGCTGGCTGTCGCCTCGGGCAAGGATCAGCTTCATGACCCCTTCGTCGAGTTGCCGGGCAAAGGCCAGCAGCTCGTCACGAATCAAAACCAGATCAGCAGCAATGCCCAGACGATCACAGCCTCGTTGCAAGCGCTGCATATGCTGATCCAGCAGCGATGGCTGCCCTGCCCTTACCGCGATGGTTTCAAATAGCCCATCGCCATAAGCCAGCCCTCTATTTTTGACAGAAAGCGTGTCGGCTGGACGTCCATCGACCCAGCCTGGCATCACTCGGCGAACCGGCGGAACACCAGTGAGCCGTTGGTTCCACCAAAACCAAAGGAGTTGGAGACCACCACGTCGATGGGCATGCTACGTGCCTCGTGCGGCACGAAGTCCAGATCACAACCTTCACCCGGCTCGTCCAGGTTGATGGTCGGCGGTGCCACCTGACCGTTGATCGCCAGCACACTGAAGATGGCTTCAACAGCACCGGCCGCGCCCAGCAAGTGACCGGTCATGGATTTGGTGGAGCTGACCGCCAGCTTATAGGCGTGATTGCCAAACACACTCTTGATTGCATTGGCTTCGGCAAGGTCGCCCGCCATGGTCGAGGTGCCGTGGGCATTGATGTACTGAACCTGCTCAGGGTTGACCTTGGCGTCGTTCAGCGCATTGCGGATGCAACGGGCAGCACCGGCGCCGTCGTCTGGCGGCGAAGTCATGTGGTATGCATCGCCGCTCATGCCAAAGCCGATCAGCTCGGCATAAATAGTCGCACCACGCGCCTTGGCATGCTCAAGCTCTTCAAGCACCAGCGCACCGGAGCCGTCGGACAGGACAAAACCGTCACGGCCTTTGTCCCAGGGACGGCTGGCGCGGGTTGGATCGTCATTGCGGGTCGACAGCGCGCGGGAAGCACCAAAGCCGCCCATGCCCAGCCCACAGGCCGCCATTTCAGCGCCACCCGCAATCATCACATCGGCTTCGCCGTAGGCAATGTTGCGTGCAGCCATGCCAATGCAATGAGTGCCCGTGGTGCAGGCAGTCGCAATGGCATAGTTAGGTCCCTGTGCGCCCAGATGGATCGACAGGAAACCGGAAATCATGTTGATGATGGAACCCGGCACGAAAAACGGCGAAATACGCCCTGGCCCCTGCTCGTGCAGAGAACGGCTGTTGTTTTCGATATTGGTCAGACCACCGATTCCAGAACCCATGGCAACGCCAATGCGTTCACGGTTTGCATCGGTGACTTCCAGGCCGGAATTACGCACAGCCTGAAAGCTGGCAGCGAGACCGTACTGGATGAATAGATCGAGCCTGCGAGCCTCTTTGGGCGCCAGATACTCTTCGACGTTGAAGCCCTTGATCGAACCGCCAAAGCGGGTCGTGTAAGCCGAAAGGTCTGTGTGTTCGATAAGGTTAATGCCACTGCGACCAGCCAGAATGCCCTGCCAACTGCTCGGCACATCCGTACCCAATGGCGACAGCATACCCATACCGGTGACCACGACGCGTCTACGCGACACAGGACTCTCCTTTTCTTTCATTGACTACACAGGACATCGTTTTAAAGAAAAAACCGCACGCCGGTAAGGCAGTGCGGTTTTCCCATGACCCAGCAACGATTACTAAATGTTACGCCTGGTGGGCAGTAACGTAATCGATAGCAGCTTGAACAGTGGTGATCTTCTCGGCTTCTTCGTCAGGGATTTCGGTCTCGAATTCCTCTTCCAGAGCCATTACCAGCTCAACGGTGTCAAGGGAGTCGGCACCCAGGTCTTCAACGAAAGAAGCAGTGTTAACCACTTCCTCAGATTTGACGCCAAGTTGCTCAGCAACGATTTTCTTGACGCGCTCTTCGATGGTGCTCATACCGTGTTTTAACTCCTAGTAGACAAATTCAGGCAGCTGGCCGATGGGTAAGTGTATAGAAGAGGATTTGCGAATTTCAAGCTTAACGCAATTCCCGATACGCCCATCACCCCTCTGCCCATTAAAAGATTTCAGCTTTATAACGGATTTTAGACAGCCCGTATTACATTTTTTTAAAACGGGCGATCACATATACATGCCGCCGTTAACGGGGATTGTAGCCCCGGTAACGTAGCCTGCACCTTCCGAGGCAAGAAAAGCGACAACATGCGCAATCTCTTCTGCCTGCCCCAGGCGACCCAGAGGAATCTGCGCCGTCAGGGAATCTCGTTGCGTCTGAGGCAGCTCGCGGGTCATATCGGTGTCGATAAAACCAGGAGTTACCGAGTTCACGGTTACCGCACGCGAACCCACTTCACGCGCCAGAGCGCGACTGAAACCTTCCAGACCCGCTTTCGCGGCGGCATAGTTTACTTGGCCTGCGTTGCCCATGGCACCCACAACAGAACCAATACTGATAATTCGACCCCACCGCGCCTTGGTCATGCCACGCAAAACGCCCTTGGACAACCGGAAAAGGCTGTTCAGGTTGGTGTTGACGACATCATTCCACTCGTCGTCTTTCATGCGCATCATCAGGTTGTCACGGGTGATGCCGGCATTATTGACCAGAATCAACGGTGCGCCAACGCGCTCCTGAATCTGCGACAGCACGGAGTCCACGGACTCGGCGCTGCAGACGTCCAGCATCAGGCCAAAACCTTCGATGCCGTTTTCCTTGAACGTCGCGCTGATGCGCTCGGCACCCGACTCGGAAGTCGCTGTCCCGACCACTACAGCACCATTACGACCCAATTCCAGGGCAATGGCTTGACCAATACCACGACTGGCACCAGTCACCAGTGCAACTTTACCTTGCAGGCTCATGCAAGCTCTCCTAATCAGGCCAGTGCCGCGCGGGCGGCGGCGTAGGCGTCTGGGGTATCCAGGTTGTAGGTCGTCACGCCTTCGGCGCAACGCTTGTTCAGGCCGGCAAGCACTTTGCCGGGACCACACTCAACCAGCTGGGTAGCGCCATTTGCAGCCAGCACCTGGATCGACTCGACCCAACGGACCGGCTTGTACAACTGTTGCAGCAAATCGGTTTTCAGCGTGGCGAGATCGGTCACGACACTGGCGCTGACGTTCTGCACCAGTGGAATCTGTGGCGCCTGCCACTCGATCGCTTCAATCGACTCGGCAAAACGCTCGGCCGCTGGACGCATCAGCTCGCAGTGCGACGGAACGCTGACTGGCAATGGCAGCGCGCGCTTGGCACCACGGGCCTTGCACAGCTCCATGGCGCGCTTCACAGCCTCGGCTGAACCGGCGATGACGACCTGACCCGGCGAGTTGAAATTGACCGCGCTGACCACTTCGCCCTGGGCCGCTTCGGCGCAGGCAGCGATGACATCGGCATCGTCCAGACCGAGAATGGCAGCCATGCCGCCCTGACCGGCGGGAACCGCTTCCTGCATCAACTGACCACGACGCTCGACCAGTTTGACCGCATCAGCCAGGCTCAGGCTTTGTGCCGCGACCAGCGCGCTGTATTCACCCAGGCTGTGACCGGCGACAAACGCAGGAACAGCACCGCCCTCAGCCAGCCATACATGCCACAGGGCAATCGACGCAGTGAGAATTGCCGGCTGGGTCTTGTCGGTCTGATTGAGCGACTCGACCGGACCTTCCTGAGTCAGCGCCCAGAGGTCATAACCCAAGGCATCGGAGGCCTGCGCGAAAGTATCGAGGATCAACGGATGGTGCGCGCCTTGATCGGCGAGCATGCCGAGCGATTGCGATCCTTGACCCGGAAAGACGAATGCGAGGGATGCAGACATTAAACAAGCCCCTGATTATGGTCGTCGAAATAAACGCCCGGCCTTCTGGACCGAGCGCGAGAAATTCTAATTACAGTCACTTGCCGGTTTTGATGACCGGCCAGTCAGCAGCGTCACATTCTAGCGGACGCGCACTGCAAACGTCGCTATGGAAAGCCTATAACAGCTCGCCAAGGCGTCCGTGCAAGCGTTGCGGCAGGTTTTCCTGAATCTCGATCAGCGCACGCTGAATCGCACTCTGAAAGCCCTGCACACTGGCAGAACCATGGCTTTTAACCACAATGCCCTGCAACCCGAGAAAGCTAGCCCCATTATGCCGCGCAGGCGCAAGATCAGCCTGGAGACGCTTGAGCAGAGGCATTGCCAGCGCGCCGACCGTCCTCGACAGCAGATTCTGCCTGAACAAGGTTTCAATTCGTGCAGCAATCATGCTCGCCAGCCCTTCGCTGGACTTGAGCACGATATTGCCGACAAAACCGTCACAGACCACCACATCGACCTCGCCGCGATACAACCCGTCACCTTCGACAAAACCTGTGTAGTTCAAGCCAGGCGCAGCCTGCAGCAGACTCGCAGCCAGCTTGACCTGCTGATTACCCTTGATGTCTTCGGTACCGACATTGAGCAGCGCGACTTTTGGCCGCACCACACCTAGCGCTTCTGCCGCCACGGACCCCATCACGGCAAACTGATAAAGGTTTTCTGCACTGCAATCGACATTCGCCCCAAGATCCAGCAACTGACAATAGCCACGCTGGGTAGGAATCGCCGCAACCATGGCCGGGCGATCAATACCTGGCAGGGTTTTCAGGACAAAGCGCGAAAGCGCCATCAATGCACCGGTATTCCCGGCACTGACGCACGCCTGAGCCTGCCCGCTCGCCACCAGATCCAGAGCCACGCGCATCGAAGAGTCAGGCTTGCCACGCAACGCCTGAGACGGCCGTTCATCCATGGTGATCACTTCGCTGGCGTTCACAACGCGCAGACGTGAGCGATCCACACCAGAATGGCGGGCCATGAGTTCTTCAATAAGGGGGGCTTGACCCACAAGGATCAGATGGAGCGAGGGCGTAGCAGACAGGCACGCAAGGCTGGCCTGAACAATGTTGCGGGGACCGAAGTCCCCGCCCATTGCGTCGATCGCGATGATCGGAGCGGACAAGAAATTACTCGTCAGCGCCCTTGTCGATCACTTTACGACCACGGTAAACACCTTCCGGCGAAACGTGGTGACGCAGGTGAATTTCACCAGTGGTCTTTTCTACCGACAGAGTGCTTGCCTCAAGAGCGTCGTGGGAACGACGCATGTCACGGGCAGAGCGGGATTTTTTGTTCTGCTGAACAGCCATAATTGATTAACTCCTAAACGTTTGGGTCACGCTTTAACTGCGCCAATACACTGAACGGGTTGGACCGCGTTACCTCGTCCACGCTCGGTTCGGGCTCATCGAGACCCGCCGGCTGCTGGCATTCTTCCGGATGATGAGCAGGCACAATGGGCAAGGCGAGCAAAAGCTCCTCCTCGATCAATGCCAGCAGATCCAATGGATCTTCGCCCAGTTCCAGCACGTCATAACCTTTCGGTAACGACTGGGTATTCGCACCCTCCTTCACCACAGCGTAACTGCACTCGCTGTGAATCGGCAGGGTGACCAGCTCAAGACAACGCTGGCAAACCATTTTGACTTCGACGTCAATTGCACTGTGGATAACCACGGAGCGACGTTCGTCACGCTCAAAAATGAATTTGGCCTGCACCGAACCGACAGTGTCGGAAAGCGGGTCGCAGAGTCTCTCCAAATCAGCCAGCAGCACTTCACCTTGAAGGGTAGTGCCACGATCAGCCAATTTGCGCGGGTCAACGTGAGGTGGAATCGGGTCATTCAACATAGGCGCAGCATTCTAGGGACGACCCCAAGGCATGTCAAAGGAAATTCAGGCCAATAATCCTGCACGAGACTGATTAGAATCAGTTTTCACTTTTTGGAGAACCGCATGTTGCCTTTGCTTCTTGCTTCCAGCTCACCTTATCGCCGGGAATTGCTCGCCAGACTGCGGCTGCCGTTCGTCTGTGCCTCGCCTGATATCGATGAAAGCCACCTACCCAATGAGGGGCCGATTGAGTTGGTTCGTCGCCTTGCCGAGGAGAAGGCCCGGGCCCTTGCGGCCGCATTTCCTGGCCATTTGATTATTGGTTCGGATCAGGTGGCTGTGCTGGACGGCAGGATTCTTGGCAAGCCTCACACTTTTGAGCGCGCTAGGGAGCAGTTGGGTGCGGCCAGTGGTTCCAGTGTGACGTTTCTGACTGGCCTTGCGTTGTTTAATAGTTCGACAGGTGGCTGCAAGGTTGATCATGTGCCGTTTACGGTGCATATGCGTACGCTGGATCAAGTCAGTATTGAGCGTTATTTGCGTGCGGAGCAGCCGTATGACTGTGCGGGCAGTTTCAAGGCTGAGGGGTTGGGTGTCAGTCTGTTTCGGAGTACTGAGGGCAGTGATGCCACGAGTCTGGTTGGTCTGCCGCTGATTCGGTTGGTGGATATGCTTATAAAGGAAGGTGTGCAGGTGCTCTGATTATTTGTGTAGTGAATGTTGTGTACATATCCGTTACCGCAGGCATGGCTGATATTGGTTGCGCTTTTACAGCGCCTCACTTTTGAAAGGAGCGCAAAAGTAAGCAAAACGCTCTTGCCCCACCACTTGGTGCCTCGCTCTCGCTCGGCATACCCGAACACAGATCCTGAACCGTGGGCCGCCGCAACGGGCCATCCATGGCCCAATGCGGCTAACCCGGCGTCCTGCCGGGTTACCCACGATTCAGAATCTGCGTTCGGCCGGCGTGGTTTAACGGGGCGCCTCAGATCAAAATCAAAAGCATAGCGGCCTGACAGCCGACCTGAATGCGCGAGCTTACCGATCTACTTGTATTCAGCGGTGTTCGACCTTCGCGAATAAAAAAACCCGACCAATGGTCGGGTGTTTGTTGGCTGCGATTCGCAATCAGCGAAGCGTCGGCCCTTTGAAGCCGGCCCACATTGCGATTTGGTCAGCGACACTGGCGCCCAGTTTTTTCGAGAAGCGATCGAACGGGGATTCCTGAACGGTGAAGTCGACCATTTCTTTTTCGCCGATTACTTCACGTGCGACGTAGCTGGAGCTGCCCAGGCCGTCGATCAGGCCCAGCGGCAGGGCCTGCTCGCCCGTCCAGACCAGCCCGGAGAACAGTTCAGGATGATCTTTGTCCTTGAGGCGGTCGCCTCGGCCCTGTTTTACGCTGGCGATGAACTGGCGGTGGGTGGTGTCCAGCACGCTTTGCCAGAATGCGGTTTCGTCTGCTTTTTGCGGCTGGAACGGGTCCAGGAACGACTTGTGCTCGCCTGACGTGTAGGTCCGGCGATCAACACCCAGTTTTTCCATGGCGCCGACAAAGCCGAAGCCTGCTGCGGTTACGCCGATAGAACCCACCAGACTGGCCTTGTCGGCGTAGATCTGGTCAGCCGCGCTGGCGATGTAGTAAGCACCCGAGGCACCCAGGTCAGTGATCACGGCATAGACCTTGATCTCCGGCTTCTCGGCGCGCAGGCGACGGATTTCATCAGCGACATAGCCCGATTGCACAGGGCTGCCGCCAGGGCTGTTGATGCGCAGAATCACGCCCTTGGTTTTCGGGTCTTCGAACGCTGCGCGCAGGCTGCCGACGATGTTGTCGGCGCTGGCAGGCTCCTTGTCAGCGATCATGCCTTCGATCTGGATCAGCGCGGTGTGATGACCGCTGCCAGAAGCGCTTTTCTCGAAATCACCCAAAGGCGTAAACAGAAACAGTGCCCCGATCAGATAAAGGAAGGTCAGGCATTTGAAGAAAATCCCCCAGCGGCGCGAACGACGCTGTTCCTGAATCCCCGCCAACAGGGTTTTTTCCAGCAATTTCCAGCTCTTCGCATCAGCCTTGCTGTCTGCGACTTCGTCCTCGTCACGGGAAACCGGTGCTTTCCATTCGTCCGACATTTATTTACGACCCCAACAATGAAGACTGATGGCTGCGATCACCCAACCAGGTGCGCAGCTCGGAAAAATGCTCGATAGCCAACTGCGGCTCATAAGTACGCAATGAATCCAGCGACTGCGCGCCATAGCCCACTGCCACAGAATCCATACCCGCATTACGCGCCATCAGCAGATCGAAAGAGGAATCACCCACCATCAACGCCCGTCCCGGCTTAACGCCGCAATGCTGAAGAATTTCATTCAGCATCAGCGGATCAGGCTTGCTGGCGGTTTCATCCGCCGCTCGGGTGATGTCGAAATAGTCGAGCCAGTCATGAGCCTTCAGCACGCGATCAAGACCTCGACGCGCCTTGCCGGTGGCCACGGCCAGTTTGTAACCCTCGGCGCGCCAGCCTTCAATGGATTCGCGCACAGCTTCGAACAAAGGCGAAGCTACGTCGTTGTCCATGGCCATGTAACTGTCGGCGTAATGCTGACGGAAATCGATCAGGTCATTGGCTGTGATATCCGGATAAAGCGTGCGAATCGCTTCGGGCAAACCCAGACCGATAATGCCCTTGATGGAATGCTCGTCACGCTCCGGCCTGCCAGTCTCGACAGCCGCAGCGCGCATAGCGGCAACGATGCGGCCGATAGAGTCGGCCAGCGTGCCATCCCAATCGAAAATCAATAAATCATACTTCGAAGATTCAGAATCAGGTCGCACTCAAACGCTCCACTGTCTTGGCCCACATTTCATCAACGGGGGCCTGCAATTTAAGCTCGCCACCATCCTGCAGCGGCACGGTCAGCATATAAGCGTGCAAGAACAGGCGCTTGCCGCCCAGATCGCGAATCTCGCGACTGAAGTCTTCGTCGCCGTATTTGGTATCACCAGCAATGGCGTGCCCGGCGTGCAGCGTGTGCACCCGGATCTGGTGCGTACGACCGGTCACCGGCTTGGCTTCGACCATGGTGGCGAAATCACCGAAGCGGCGCAGCACTTTGAAAATTGTCAGCGCCTCCTTGCCTTCGTCGTTGACTTCGACCATGCGCTCACCGGAACGCAGATTGCTCTTGAGCAATGGCGCGCTGACACGCTTTTGAGCGGTATCCCAGCGACCGCGTACCAGTGCCATGTAGCGCTTGTCGACACCGTCGCCGCGCAAGGCCTCATGCAGGTGGCGCAACATGCTGCGCTTCTTGGCAATCATCAACAGCCCGGAAGTGTCGCGATCCAGACGGTGTACCAGTTCGAGTTCCTTGGCATCCGGGCGCATCTGACGGAAAGCTTCGATGACGCCGAAGTTCAGTCCACTGCCGCCATGCACAGCGATACCCGCTGGCTTGTTGAGCACGATCAGCGCCTTGTCTTCATAGACAATCGCCGCTTCGAGACGCTGCAACAAACCCTGAGCTACAGGCACAGGCGCGTCGCGCTCAGGCACGCGCACTGGCGGAACCCGGATGATGTCGCCTGCCTGCAACTTGTACTCGGGCTTGATCCGCCCCTTGTTCACCCGCACTTCGCCTTTGCGCAAAATGCGATAGATCAAGGTCTTGGGCACGCCTTTGAGGAAAGTGACAAGAAAGTTATCGATACGTTGACCGGCATATTCCGGCGCAACCTCTACCAGCTGGACGCCGGGGGTTGGAGGGGTGATATTCGTCATGGCGCAAATCATAACAATTTTTTATGGATTTGAAGCACTTAATGATTGCTGCTATAGTCGCGAACGCCGCCAAAAGCGGCCTGGACAGCGGACAAACGGTTTATGACCGACCCTGCCCTACGCAATTCACGAGGACGCGAGGCCGTCCTACGGGGCTTTCGGTGACAACGGATGGGCTGCAAACGTTACAAGCGCAGGTGACATGAGGCCTGATACACGCCAGATCGCAGAGTTATCACTCGCCTTCAGAGCTAATAAATCACGGCCAGTTCACAAAGTGCAGTCGTTTACAGACGGTCCGGGCGAATGCTTCGGAAACAAACGCCTTAAGCCATGATGCGCAACCTTCCCTCTGGAAGGCTGCGGTAAATGCCAACCCGTTGCGGATTCTGCGCGCGGCAGCACCCGAATTATCAGGGATACGTGTAGGGTGGAGACGCACAACCATCGGACTGTGTAGCACAAGGCTTGTTTTAGACGCTTCATCTCGTCCGCTACCGATGGTCGATTCCTCCTCCTGACAAAGCTTTTGCTGAAAGGGTGTCTTTTGTCACCACAGCAAGCAGGAAACGTCGTCGCGACTCCGGCCCCGTTGGCCGGTAATCTCGCTAGACACTGGAGTGTCCAACCACTCCTGACGTGCCCTGACACCGACCGTGAGAAGTCGTGTGTGCCGAACGCCGTTTCCGGCAGCCCGGAAACCGACGGTACTACATGAAAAGAATGCTGATTAACGCAACTCAACCCGAAGAGTTGCGCGTTGCACTGGTAGACGGCCAGCGCTTATATGACCTGGACATCGAGTCCGGTGCCCGCGAGCAGAAAAAGGCCAATATCTATAAAGGCCGGATCACTCGCATCGAACCCAGCCTTGAGGCTGCCTTTGTCGATTTCGGCTCTGAGCGCCACGGCTTCCTGCCTCTGAAAGAAATCTCCCGCGAGTACTTCAAGAAAGCCCCTGAAGGCCGCGTCAACATCAAGGACGTCCTGAGCGAAGGCCAGGAAGTCATCGTTCAGGTCGAGAAGGAAGAGCGCGGCAACAAAGGCGCAGCCCTGACCACCTTCATCAGCCTGGCCGGTCGTTATCTGGTCCTGATGCCGAACAACCCGCGTGCAGGCGGTATTTCCCGTCGCATCGAAGGCGAAGAGCGCAACGAACTGCGCGAAGCGCTGAACGGCCTTATCGCTCCAGCCGACATGGGTCTGATCGTTCGCACTGCCGGCCTGGGCCGCAGCAGCGAAGAAATGCAGTGGGACCTCGACTACCTGCTGCAACTCTGGACCGCTATCAAAGAGGCTTCGCTGGATCGCGCTGCTCCATTCCTGATCTACCAGGAAAGCAACGTCATCATCCGCGCCATCCGCGACTACCTGCGCCAGGACATCGGCGAAGTGCTGATCGACAGCATCGAAGCCCAGGAAGAAGCACTGACCTTTATCCGTCAGGTGATGCCGCAGTACGCCAGCAAGATCAAGTTGTACGAAGACAGCGTTCCGCTGTTCAACCGTTTCCAGATCGAAAGCCAGATCGAGACCGCCTTCCAGCGCGTCGTTGAATTGCCTTCCGGCGGCTCCATCGTTATCGATCCGACCGAAGCCCTGGTGTCCATCGACATCAACTCGGCGCGCGCCACCAAAGGCAGCGACATCGAAGAAACCGCCCTGCAGACCAACCTTGAAGCGGCTGAAGAAATCGCCCGTCAATTGCGTCTGCGTGACATCGGCGGCCTGATCGTCATCGACTTCATCGACATGACACCGGCAAAGAACCAGCGCGCAGTGGAAGAAAAAGTCCGCGAAAGCCTGGAAGCCGACCGAGCCCGCGTTCAGGTCGGTCGTATCTCGCGCTTCGGCCTGCTGGAAATGTCTCGTCAGCGCCTGCGTCCGTCTCTGGGCGAAAGCAGCGGTATCGTCTGCCCGCGCTGCAACGGCACCGGCATCATCCGTGACGTTGAATCGCTGTCGCTGGCCATCCTGCGTCTGATCGAAGAAGAAGCCCTGAAAGACCGCACTGCCGAAGTCCGCGCTCAAGTGCCGATTCCGGTTGCGGCTTTCCTGCTCAACGAAAAACGCAACTCGATCACCAAGATCGAACTGCGCACCCGTGCCCGCATCATCATCCTGCCGAACGATCACCTCGAAACGCCGCACTTCGAAGTTCAGCGCCTGCGTGATGACAGCCCGGAAGCTCACACCCTGCAGTCCAGCTACGAAATCGCTGCCGCTGCTGCTGAAGTTGAAGAAGTTCAGCCAGCTGCTGCAACACGCACTCTGGTTCGCCAGGAAGCCGCCGTTAAAACCGCTCCGCCGCGTGCCAACGCTCCGGTTCCGGTTGAAGCCGTTCCCGCCGCACCGGCTCCGGTCGCTCACGAGCCAAGCCTGTTCAAAGGCCTGGTCAAATCCCTGGTGAGCCTGTTCGCCACCAAGGAAGAGCCAGTTGCCCCGATTGTGGTTGAAAAACCGGCTGCCGAGCGCCCTGCCCGCAACGAAGAGCGCCGCAACGGTCGTCAACAGAGCCGTGGCCGCAACAACCGTCGCGATGAAGAACGCAAGCCACGTGAAGAACGTGCCGAACGCGCTCCACGCGAAGAGCGTGCACCGCGTGAGGAACGCGCGCCTCGTGAAGAACGCGCACCGCGCGCTCCACGCGAAGCCGTTGTTGAAGAAACCAGCGCAGCACCACGCGAAGAGCGTCCGGCCCGTGCCCCACGTGAAGAGCGTGCGCCTCGTGCAGCACGTACACCTCGTGAAGACCGCAAGCCTCGTGAAGAGCGTGTTCGTGAACTGCGCGAGCCGCTGGATGCCGCTCCGGCAGCCGATGCAGCGCCTCGCGAAGAGCGTCCTGAGCGCGCTCCACGTGAAGAGCGTCAACCACGCGCTCCTCGTGAAGAACGCCAGCCTCGTGCCGAGCAGGCCGTTACCGAGGTCAGCGAAGACGAAGTGCTGACCAACGAAGAATTGGCAACCGAAGATCATCAGGACGGTGCAGAAGGCGATCGCCCTCGCCGCCGCTCCCGTGGTCAGCGTCGTCGCAGCAACCGTCGTGAGCGTCAGCGTGATGCAAACGGCAATGTGATCGAAGGTTCGGAAGGCTCTGAGGAAGAAGGCAGCGAATCGGGCAACACTGAAGTGGCAGCAGGTCTGGCTATCACCGCAGCGACCGCAGCCGTTGGCAGCAGCGTCATCAGCGCCCCCGCCGAAGCCGAAGCTAACCGTCAGGCCGAGCGCGCGACTGCGACCGTTGACTCAGCTGACTCCTCGTTCGTACCGGAAGCTGTGATCGAAACCCCTTCGATCCAGACTCCAGCGTTCGAAGCGCCGGCCGTTGAAACGCCTGCTGTAGAAGCACCGGTGGCTGACAATGCGCCGAAAGCTGAAACCGCTCCGGACGTAGAAGTGCAGCAGGTCGTTGAAGCAGCTCCGCAAGTGATCGCAGAAGCACCAGCCCTGGCAGCACAGACAGAAATGTTCGAAGCGCCACACGCTGAACGTGTTGTACCGTTCACACCAACGCCAGAGCCGACCACACCTGCACCGCAGGTTGAAGAGCTCGCGCCAGCCCGTGAAGAGGCTCCGGCCACTGAATCGGCTGAGCTGCCAACTCCTGCGCCAGTCGTGGCTGAAGAGCCTGCGGCTTACGCTGCTCCGGAAGTCGTCGCAACTGCACCTACCGCAGAAGCCGCTGTGGCTGTTGCCCCAGAGGCCCCTGCACTGCCGGTGAGCAGCAACGGCCGTGCGCCAAACGACCCACGTGAGGTGCGTCGTCGCAAGCGTGAAGAAGAGCGCCTGAAGAAGGAAGCTGAAGAAGCCGCAGCCAACACCGCTGCAGCTCCTGTAGCTGACGAAGTCGAAGCAGTTCAACCCGCAACTGAAGCAGTAGAGCCTGCTCCAGTCGCTGACGAGAACTCGCACTCGGCGGATCAGACATTCACGCAGCACCACGAAGCCAAGGAAGAAAGCAACGAGCCTAAACCTCTCGTTTGATCCTTGACTGAGTAAAAAGCCCCACCTGTGAAAGCAGGTGGGGCTTTTTTGTGGAAGCGTGATCTGTAGGAGTAGGAGCTGCCGAAGGCTGCGATGGCGTCAGGTCAGGTAACATTTTTCGCTGAGACACCGCATCGCGGGCAAGCGCGCTCCTACAGGGTTGAGATCAACCTGTAGATGATCCATCAACGAACAAACACCAACCGCTCCGGCACATCTACATCCCAGAGCACACCCGGATCATCGACCTCTACCTGCTGAACGCAGCCATCCTTGAACAGCCGTCGTGCGCCCTGATCGCCACTCAACTCCATCAGCGCCGGACCATATCGACGACCAAAACCCACCGGATGACCCCGCTCGCCGTTTACCACAGGCACAGAAATCTGACCGTCCTCCATTGAGACAACGATGCTATGCAGGGTCTGAGGCAGGATGAACGGCATGTCACCCAGAACGATCAACCAGGCACGATGATCAGGCTGCGCAGCCACCGCTGCAGCGATGCTGTCGCCCATACCCGCTGAAGCCAGCATGGACAGCTCGCAGTTGTATTGATGGGCAAGTGCGATGACCTTTAGGCAATCAGGTCGGGTAATCACCAGGGTCTTGTCGACAACCCCTTGCAGGTTGACGAGGGTCTGTTCCAGCACCGGACGCACGACTCCGTCACGACCAATGCAGCGAGCCAGCAGCTTGCTCTGACCTTTTCCGGCAATGGCTTGAAACCGACGACCCTCTCCGGCAGCGAGCACGATGGCGCACACAGTGTTGGTCATGGTTACTCCCTTCCAGGGTATAGGTGATGACTACACAACACTTACAGTAGTTTTTGCGTGCGCAGACCTAGATTCTGTAGGAGCGCACGAGCAACGCGAGGCCGCGATGGCGTCCTGTCTGACACACCGCCATCGCGGCCTCGCGTTGCTCGTGCGCTCCTACAACCATCTTTTTTAATTCAGCTCAATAAAGATTAGGTTCCATTTCAAGCTCCACACCGAAGCGCTTGGCAATGTCCGCCTGAATACGCTCGGCCAAAGCATGCAACTGCAAGCCCGTGGCCTGACCGTAATTGACCAGCACCAGCGATTGCAAACGATGCACGCCAGCATCGCCTTCGCGGTAGCCCTTCCAGCCAGCCTGCTCTATAAGCCAGCCTGCTGCGAGCTTCACCTGACCGTCAGGTTGTGGATAACCCACCAGCGCGGGGTGCTTGATGCGGATCTGTTCAGCCAATGCGGCAGGCACCAGCGGATTCTTGAAGAAACTGCCCGCGTTACCCAGTACCGCTGGATCCGGCAGCTTTTCACTGCGAATGGCACAAATAGCGTTGCTAACGTCGCGAGGCGTCGGTTGCTGAATGCCCTGCTCTTCCAGGCGTTGGCGCACAGGACCGTAGCCTAGATGCAACTCCGCACTGAGATTTAGAGTGAAGCGAACACGCAGAATCAGCCAGCGGCCGGTTTCATGCTTGAACAGGCTGTCGCGATAACCGAACGCACATTCCTCAAGAGAGAATTCGCGCAGCTCGCCAGTCTGTCGGTCAAGCGCAGTCAGGCTGTGAAACACGTCCTTGATCTCGACCCCATAAGCACCGATGTTCTGCATGGGCGCAGCACCGACCGTACCGGGAATGAGACTGAGATTTTCCAGCCCCGCGAGCCCCAAATCCAGGCACGACTGCACGAACGGATGCCAAGGTTCGCCTGCTTCGGCCTCAATGACCGCGTGCTTGCAATCTTCCCGGACGATCCGGATTCCACGGCTGGCCATGCGCAGTACCAGTGCCTGAACGTCACCGGTCAGCAGCAAGTTGCTGCCACCGCCGATGACCATCAATGGCAGGTCATGCTCCACGCTGTAGGCCAGAGCCTGGCGCACATCGTCGTCGTTATGGGCTTCGGCAAACAGCTGCGCCGTGACATCAACGCCAAAGGTGTTGAACGGCTTGAGTGAAACAGCGGACTGCAATTGCAACGTCAAACCTCCAGCAGGCGGCGCACGCGCTCAAGGTCTTCAGGGGTATCAACACCGGCTGGCGGGGCTTCCAGGGCGTCGGCAACGTGAATTCGTATGCCGTGCCAAAGCGCACGCAGCTGCTCGAGATTTTCCGTGTCTTCGAGCCAGCAAGGGCCCCAACTGACGAAATCATGCAGGAAACCTGCACGATAAGCGTAGATACCGATATGCCGACGATACGGTACGCCCGCAGGCAATTGCTCTCGATCTCTGGCCAAGGCATCCCGCGCCCAAGGCAACGGCGCGCGACTGAAGGTCAGCGCCAGACCATTGATATCGGACACCACTTTTACGACGTTCGGGTTGAACAGCGCCGCCACGTCATCAATAGGCTCTGCCAGGGTGGACATGCGCGCTTCAGGGTGAGCCGCAAGATTGGCAGCGACCTGATCAATCACCGCAGGCGGGATCATCGGTTCATCACCCTGGACGTTGACCACGATGGCGTCCGCTTCCAGGCCCAATTGCGTGGCGACTTCCGCCAGGCGGTCAGTGCCGGAGTTGTGATCCTCACGGGTCAACAGTACTTCCGCACCAAAAGCCTTGCAGGCCTCAACGATACGCGCATCGTCAGTGGCGACCACAACCCGCGCCGCGCTGCTTTTACGTGCCTGTTCCCAGACATGCTGGATCATCGGCTTGCCAGCAATCTCTTTGAGCGGTTTGCCAGGAAAACGGCTGGACCCGAAACGCGCCGGGATGACAACGGTGAACACTGCGGTCATTTGTCCAGACGCTCGTCGGTGGACAGCGTGCGCGCTTCACTTTCCAGCATCACCGGAATGCCGTCGCGAATCGGAAAAGCCAGGCCTGCGCCTTTGCTGATCAGCTCGGTTTTATCGGCACTGAGTTTCAGCGGCCCCTTGCAGACAGGGCAAGCGAGGATGTCGAGTAATTTGGTGTCCATAAGAAATCCTGAGCGAATCATGGCAAAAGACGTAACAACTGCGAATCGAACCAGCTGACAAAAGCATCCGATGGCACGGCATCCACAGCCAGGTACCACCAGTCGTCCGCCGCGAAGGACCGGCATTTCACGGCATCCTTCTCGGTCATGACAACAGGCAGCGCCGGGGAAAAGGTCAGCGCCTGAGCACTGAAAACAGCATGGTCGGCAAACGCGTGGGTGACCGGTCGCCAGTGTAGCCCTTCAAGGGTATTGAAGAAACGCTGGGGATTACCGATACCGGCCACGGCGTGAATCGCCTGCCCGGCCGGGAAGAAATCCAGCTCTTGGCGCTCGCCGCTGCGCAGATTGACCAGCGCCGACGGTTGCAGCTGAAAGGCATAGCCGTCGTCACGATCAGCACTGGCTCCGTTGTAGAGCAAGGCATCGACGCTCTGGAGACGTTCCACAGGTTCGCGCAGCGGACCAGCGGGCAGACATCGTCGGTTACCCAGCCCACGGGCAGCATCGATCAGCACCAGCTCAAGATCCCGCGCCAGCCGATAATGCTGCAAGCCGTCATCGGAAAGAATCAGGTCCAGCGGCTCACTGTCGAGCAGTGCTTGCACCGCACGACTGCGATCCGGATCAATCATCAACGGTACGCCGCTGCGCTGCACGATCAGCAGGGGCTCATCCCCCGCCTCTGCAGCGCTTTGCTCTGCGGTCACGCGCCACGGCAGGCTCGGCGGTTTGGCACCATAGCCACGGCTGACCACGCCGACCCGCAAGCCGCGGCGGTGACAATGCTCGATCATCCACAGGATCAACGGGGTCTTGCCGGTGCCGCCAATAGTGATATTACCGACGACCACGACAGGCACAGGGGCCTTGTATACCTCACCCTGCCCCGCCAGAAAACGCTCACGCTTGCCCTGCACGACTCGCCGATAAAGGCTCTCCAGCGGACGCAACAGCGTCAGCGCCGGATGGCCTTTGTACCAGGCGTCGAGCAAACGATCAGAAAAGGCCATCAGTTAGCGGGTGCAGCTTCGACCGTGGTCATGCGCAGGTGGCTGAAACCCAGCTTGCCTGCAGCGTCCATGGCGGTGATCACCGACTGATGCGGGGTTTTACCATCGGCACTGATCGACAGCGGCAGACTGGTATCACCGGCAGATTCACGCTGAAGCGCATCGATCAGGGTCTGCAGGTCGTTTTTTGGTAGCAACTGGTTGTTCACCGAAAAGACGCCGTCAGCGTTGATGGTGATGTCCAGATGCTTGAGATCGGCATCGGTTTCCGGAGCGCCGGTCACCGCTTGCGGCAGGTCGACGCGCAACTGGGTTTCGCGAGTGAAGGTAGTGGTCACGATGAAGAACAGCAGCAGAATGAACACCACATCGATCAACGATACGAGGTTGATGTCGATGTTCTCTCTGGCCTTGCGACGACGAAACTTCACTTTTTACGACCCTCGCCCCGGGCCTGCGACTTGAGGTCAATTTTCGGATCGTTCAGGTCGACTTCGCGATCGCCCTGCACCACTTCCACCAGCTTGATAGCTTCCTGTTCCATGCCGACCACCAGCTCGTCGACCCGGCTTTGCAGGTAACGGTGGAAGAAGATCGCAGGTATCGCGACGATCAGGCCCGACGCCGTACAGATCAGCGCTTTGGAAATACCGCCAGCCAGTACCGAGGCATTGGCTGTATTGCCGGTGGCGTTGAACGAACCAAAGATGTCGATCATGCCCAACACCGTACCCAGCAGGCCCAGCAAAGGGGCCATGGCAGCGATGGAGCCAAGCGCACTGAGGTAGCGCTCCAGATCATGAATGACCCGTGCGGCGGCCTCTTCAATGCACTCTTTCATGATTTCGCGGCCATGCCGTGAATTGGCCAGGCCTGCAGCAAGGATTTCACCCAGAGGGGAATCTGCACGCAGTTGCTTGAGTTTTTCCTTGTCGAGTTTCTTGTCCTGAATCCATTGCCAGACTTGCCCTACCAGATGCGGCGGGGTAATGCGGCTAGCACGAAGGGTCCAGAGGCGCTCGATGATAATGCCGACCGCAGCAATGGAACTCAGAATGATCGGCAGCATCATCCAGCCGCCAGATTTGACCAGTTCCCACACAGTGACGACTCCCTCGAAAAATTGGCGCCACTCTAACATAGGGTCGGCGACTCACCGAAGCCTGCGATCGATATCCTTGCGTCAGTCACGCCAGAATCGCCTCTCGGCCCGCTGTGAACGGGGTTTGTCGAACGTACCGAGTTGCAGGCTGATGGCACCCAGGTCGGCGCTGTCCCAGGTGGGAATACCGAACCATTGATAGCGCGCCATGACCAGCGGATGCGGGTGCCCGAAGGCATTATTGCGCCCTCGGGAGA
Organism: Pseudomonas quasicaspiana; assembly: GCF_021147825.1. Taxonomy (NCBI): domain Bacteria; kingdom Pseudomonadati; phylum Pseudomonadota; class Gammaproteobacteria; order Pseudomonadales; family Pseudomonadaceae; genus Pseudomonas; species Pseudomonas quasicaspiana. The sequence goes on along the minus strand of NZ_JAGTPI010000013.1, from coordinate 53,850 downwards.
TCAACACACCATCAGGAGCGACCGCACGCAGAAAGCTTTTCGAGGAGGAGGTTCGGCTGCCGTGGTGCGGCGCTTGCAACCAGTTGGCACGTACATCAAGACCAGTGTCGATCAGGGCCTGTTCGGCTTCGGCATCAATATCCCCTGTCAGCAACAAACGTTCGCCCCGGGCATCGACCATTAACACACACGAAGCCTGATTCCCCTCTCGGGCATCACTCCAGCGCCAGGTTGAAAACACCACACCGTCCCACTCCCAGCGTTCGTCATTGACGCAGAGTTGCGCTTTCAGCGACGGCGGCAGTCTTTCCAGCTCGCCCCCCAGCACCCGCTTGACCGGCAAGCCTTGATGAACCGCCTGCGCACCACCGGCATGGTCGGCGTCGGCATGGCTGATCAGCATCACATCAAGCTGGCGCACGCCGCTCTTGCGGATGGCGGGCAACACCACCCGTTGACCTATATCAAACTCACCAAAGCGCGGCCCGGCGTCGTACAGGAGCGCGTGATGTCGGGTGCGCAAGAGAATCGCCAATCCCTGCCCCACGTCTAGATGCAGGACGTCGACTTGACCATGAGGCACGTTTTTCAAGGGCGGGGACACGCAAAGCAGCAACATCGGCCAACCAAGCCCTCGTAACGGCACGCCGCTGGGCAACAGCAACAACACACCGCCCAGCAGACTCAATACCCAGGCCCATAGCGGCATGGCAGTCGGCACCCAGGCGGGCAACCACTCGGCGACCCACCCGAGAAATCTGAACAACCATTCCAGCGCACCACCCGCCAGCCACAACAGCCCTTCACCCAGATAAGGAACCGGCAGCAGCAAGGTCCCGAGCAGCGCAGGCGGGAGGATCAGAAAACTCACCCAAGGCACCGCGACAAGATTGGCAAACGGACCACTCAAACTGATGGGCAGATTCAGCGCCAGCAACACCGGCAACAAACCAATGGCGATCAACCACTGGGCGCGGGTCCAGCTTTGCAGCCAACTCCAGGCACCCAGCCGCCCGCCAAATATCAGAATCAGGATTGCGACAGCGATAAAGGACAGCCAGAAACCCGGCTGCAAACTGGCCAACGGCTCGAACACCAGCACGGCATTCAGCGACAGCAGCAGCGGCAAGACAGCCCCGAGATGCCGAAAACGCAACCGCCAAAGCAAGACCATGCCGACCATCACGCACGCCCGGCGTACCGGCACTTCAAAGCCCGCGAGCAAGCCGTACCCCAGCGCGGCAATGAACGCCAGTCCGCACGCCCATGGCAACCAAGGCAGCGCGCGCGGCCATAATCCCCAACGTGCCAGGCCTGCGATCAGCGCGTACATCACACCTGCCAGCAAGCCCACGTGCTGCCCGGATATGACCAGAAGATGCACGGTGCCGGTGTCTTGCAGGATCTGCCAGTCGACCGCGCTGAGTCCCGAGCCATCACCCAGAACCAGCGCGGCCAGACCGCCTTCACGACCCTGCGCATCAACCGCCAGCAAACGCTGGCGTATCACATCCCGCCAGCCTGAACGGGCAGATGCCAGCTGCTGCCCATCGGCGACTGTGCCTGTAGCGCCGATACGCTGGGCCAGCAGCCAGGCCTCGTAATCAAAAGCATGTGGATTGGCCAATCCTCCGGGGCGCTTGAGCTTGACCGCCAGACGCCAGCGCTCGCCACTGCGAATTTCCGGGCCGACATACCAGGCCACACGCACGCGCTCCGGCAATTTAAAGCGTCGAGATTGCAGGTCTTCCAGCTCAAAGCGCACTACGCCTTCGGCAACGGCAGGTAAACCGACGACCTTGCCTTGTAACCACACGGTCTGGCCGTCCAGCCGTGGTGAAAGACGATCATCCAGTGCCCATTGAGCCGAAACGCATGCCCAGGTGAATCCGAATAAAAAGAAAGCCACCGGGTACGTGCGAAAGGGCAACAGCATCAAGGCCAGCACTGGCATGCACAGCAACACCCAGACCGGGGGCAATGCCGGCAAGAAGCGTAAAGCCAACAAACCCAAGGCCAGCGCGAACATCCCTGTGCGCATAAGAAGCTCATCCCGATAACGTCGAAGGTCCCTTTACGGCTTAGCTCAGCCAGGTGAATACGTCGGGATCAAGTGTCACAAGGTCTTAGGCGGCATATGTCGGGGGCGAAAAAAAACGCCCGTCTTGCGAGGGGCGTTTCTTCTGACTGCTGAGGTTTACTGCGGCTTGCGACGACCGAAACCCGGGCGCTGACCCGAACCCGATGCCGGGCCACGGCGCTTGCCGGACGGCGCGTCATCGACCAGGGTGATGCCCGGGCGTTTCGGCGACGGCTTGGCCGGACGCTTGTTCATGTCACTTGGACGCTCAGCCACTGGCGTGCCACGGCTATTGTCGTTGCGAGTATCACTGCGACCATTGGCTGGACGTGGCGTGCGTGGCGCCGACTTGTTAGGGTCGTTGCGCTGACCACGGCCGGAATCCGTACGCGGTGCGGCTGGACGCTGGGCGCGATCACGGTCACTGCCGGTCACTTGCGGCTGACGTGGAGCACGCTCGCCAGTCGGAGCACCGTCCTTGGCCGGACGCAGGGTGCGCACGCGCTCGCCTTTGCCCAACGGACGAGACGACTGACGCTGCAAGCGCTCCATCTTGTCCTTGGTCTTGGCGTTCATCTGCGGCTGAGCCACGGGCGTGAGGCCCACTTCAGCGCTGAGGATGTCCACCTCGTACTGACTCATTTCGCGCCAGCGACCCATCGGCAGGTCGGAATTGAGGAACACAGGTCCGTAGCGCACACGCTTCAGACGGCTGACCACCAGGCCCTGGGATTCCCAGAGACGACGTACTTCACGGTTACGGCCTTCCATCACCACGCAGTGATACCAGTGGTTGAAGCCTTCACCGCCCGGCGCTTGCTGGATGTCGGTGAAACGAGCCGGACCGTCTTCAAGAACAACGCCAGCCTTGAGCCGCGCGATCATGTCATCGTCCACTTCGCCACGTACACGCACAGCGTATTCACGGTCCATTTCGAAGGACGGGTGCATCAGGCGGTTGGCCAGTTCACCATCGGTGGTGAACATCAGCAGACCGGTGGTGTTGATGTCCAGACGACCGATGTTGACCCAGCGGCCTTCTTTTGGACGCGGCAGGCGATCGAACACCGTCGGGCGACCTTCAGGGTCGTCACGGGTACAGATTTCACCGTCCGGTTTGTTGTACATGATGACGCGGCGCACCGTTTCGGCGGCCTCTTCGCGTTTGATGACGCGGCCGTCAACGGTAATCGCATCGTGCAGATCGACGCGTTGACCGAGGGTCGCGTCCTTGCCATTGACCTTGATACGGCCCTGGCTGATCCAGGCTTCAACGTCGCGACGCGAGCCTACGCCAATACGTGCCAGAACCTTCTGCAGCTTTTCGCCTGCGGGTCCGATTTCCTGGCTGTCCTGCTTGTCTTGTTCACTCATCTGGGCACCTCCCGGTGTGTCGATTCAGGGGACGCCGAGGACCGGCGCAACCTGTTGCCTGGGCTGTGGATAGCCACGAGGCGTAATACTGAAAAACTTCTGGCGCTAAACTCATCACGGGCAGAATCGCCAAAAGGTCGCGAATGATACGCTCACATAACGCTTTGCGCATTAGACGCTAGACGAAAATTTGCGCCTTACTTCTTTTTCCGCCGACCGGCACCTTTAAAAGCCTTCATGCGAACGGCAGCTTCTTTCAGCACGTCACGGCGCTCGTCCTTGTCCATCTTCTTCCAGGCCTTGATTTCTTTCTTGCTGCGGCCACAGCCGATGCAGATATCGGCGTCGAATTTACAAAGGCTGATGCAGGGGTTCTTGGTGTCGCTCATGAGTCGTGCCCTGCATGAATGAACGCTGTTTGACCTGCAGGAGCTGCCGAAGGCTGCGAAAGCGGTTTGTCTGACTCACTGCTTCGCAGCCTTCGGCAGCTCCTACAGGGGATCGGTATCGTCCTCTGGCTTTTTATCCGCCTCATCCGGCAGCAAATCATCAAAGTCGATCTTCAGACCCTGCTCCATCGAGTCGAGTTCGACCAATAAGCTGCGGAAGCTGGTTTCGTCCCTCGGCGGCTCAGGCTCGGCGTCAGGATCGGCGCTGGCGTCCGCAAGAGCTTGCAGATGCGCAGGCACCGGAGCGTCTTCGAAATCCAGAACCGGGTCCGGCTCCAGCTCACGCAGATCAGCCAGCGGCGGCAGGTCGTCGAGATTTTTCAGGTTGAAGTGATCAAGAAACGCCTTGGTGGTGGCAAACATCGCAGGCTTGCCCGGGACTTCGCGATAACCGACCACCCTGATCCACTCGCGCTCCAGCAGGGTCTTCACAATATGGCTGTTGACTGCCACGCCGCGCACATCCTCGATTTCACCCCGAGTGATCGGTTGACGGTAGGCAATCAACGCCATGGTTTCCAGCATGGCTCGGGAATAGCGCTGCGGACGCTCTTCCCAGAGACGACCGACCCAAGGGGAAAACTTTTCGCGAATCTGCAGGCGATAACCGGAGGCCACTTCCTTGAGCTCGAAAGCCCTGCCCTCGCAGGATTTACCCAGCAAGTGCAGGGCTTTCTTGAACACCGGCGGCTCAGGGCGCTCGCCCTCTTCGAACAACTCGTAGAGACGCTCCAGCGATTGCGGCTTACCCGAGGCCAACAGAAAAGCTTCGAGCAGCGGAGCCAGCTCGCGGGGTTCGTTGAGATTCATTGATCAGCTCTTATTCGGCTCGCGCCCGCACATGGATGACTGCAAACGGTTCGTTCTGTACCAACTCCACCAGTGACTCCTTGACCAGTTCCAGAACGGCCATAAAAGTCACGACGACACCCAGGCGCCCCTCTTCGGCAGTAAACAGCTCGGCAAACGGCACAAAGCCGCCACCTTTGAGTCGTTCCAGCACATCACTCATGCGCTCACGGGTGGAAAGCGCTTCGCGGCTGACCTGGTGGCTTTCAAACATGTCGCCACGGCGCAGCACTTCCGCCATGGACATCAATAACTCTTCGAGGCTGACTTCCGGCAACAGCTTGCGGGCCCGCGCTTCAGGCGCATCAAGTTTGGGCACGACGACGTCACGACCGACACGGTTCAACTGGTCGATACCTTCGGCGGCCACCTTGAAACGCTCGTATTCCTGCAGACGACGGATCAGCTCGGCGCGCGGGTCATCTTCCTCCTGCTCTGCCTCGGCAGAACGCGGCAGCAGCATGCGCGACTTGATCTCGGCCAGCATGGCGGCCATCACCAGGTATTCGGCAGCCAGTTCCAGGCGCACCGTCTTCATCAGCTCGACGTAGCCCATGTACTGCTTGGTGATTTCGGCCACCGGGATATCAAGGATGTCGATGTTTTGCTTGCGGATCAGGTACAGCAGCAAGTCCAGCGGCCCTTCGAACGCCTCCAGAAAGACTTCCAGCGCATCCGGCGGAATGTACAGATCCATCGGCATCTGCATGACCGCCTGGCCGTAGACCATGGCGAACGGCAGTTCCTGCTGAGCGTCGGCCTGACTGTCGACGGCTTCTACGCTGGTCATTAAACCTCGACACCGAAAGGTGAAGGGTCGCCGCAACCGACACGGACCACTTCAGGCTCGTCACCGGTCAGATTGATCACTGTCGAGGCAGAAATACCGCCCATGCCGCCATCGATGATCAGATCGACCTGACGCTCAAGGGTCTGGCGCATTTCATAGGGATCGCTCATCGGCACGCTTTCCCCCGGCAGGATGAGGCTGACACTCATCAGCGGCTCGCCCAGCTCTTCCAGCAACGCCTGAGCGATGGGGTGCTTCGGTACCCGCAGGCCGATGGTCCGGCGCTTCGGGTGCAGAATCAGCCTCGGCACTTCGCGGGTGGCGTTGAGGATGAACGTGTACGGGCCCGGCGTATGGGCCTTGAGCGCCCGAAAGGCACCGGTATCGACTTTCGCGAACAGCCCCAGCTGGGACAGATCACAGCACATCAACGTGAAGTTGTGCTTGTCGTCCAGTTGCCGAAGACGGCGAATGCGCTCGATGGCGCTTTTATCGCCGAGCTGGCAGCCCAATGCGTATGACGAATCAGTGGGATAGATCACCAAACCGCCCGCTTTGATAATTTCCACGGCCTGTTTGATCAGGCGCGCTTGCGGGTTCTCCGGGTGGACCTGGAAAAATTGACTCACGGTATCTTCCTGTTCAGAAGGCAGCAGTAGACTGATCATGTTTGAACCGGGACCAAAGGGGCGGCAGGTCTTCGGGCACAGGACGATAGGTGCCTATCTCGGACCAGCCACCAGGAGCATGGAAGTCACTGCCGGCAGACACCAGCAGGCCAAATTCACGCGCCAGAATGGCCAGGGTTCCAACCTGTTCGGCAGGTTGCAGGCCATTGACTACTTCAATCGCATGACCGCCCGCTTCAATAAACGCGGCGACCAGCTTACGACGCTTACTACGGGTGAAATCATAATGCACGGGGTGCGCAAGACTGACCCAGGCCCCGGATTCCCGCAAGGTGCCGACGGTTTCTTCCAGCGTAGGCCAATGTTGTTTCACATCGCCCAGTTTGCCCGCCCCCAGCCATTTACGAAAAGCCTCGGCGCGGTCCTTGACGAAACCGGCGCGCACCATGAAGTCCGCGAAGTGCGGACGAGCCGGTGCATTGCCGCTGTCGCCGAGCTCCTGCTGGATGGCCCGAGCACCTTCCAGCGCCCCGGGCATACCTTTGATCGCCAATTTGCGACTGATTTCTTCGGCCCGCAACCAGCGGCCGTCATGCAAACGAGCAATAGCCGCCACCAGAGCCGGTGCATCCATCGCAAAGCCGTAGCCCAGAATATGGATGGTCGCACCGCCCCAGGTGCAGGAAAGCTCAACCCCGTTTACCAGTTGCATACCCAGTGAAAGCGCCGCAGTACGGGCTTCTTCCAGGCCTTCGAGGGTGTCGTGATCCGTCAGGGAAAGGACGCGCACGCCATTCTCGTAAGCACGGGCAACCAGAGCCGTAGGCGCAAGTGCGCCATCGGAGGCGGTGCTGTGGCAGTGCAAGTCAACATTCATAGGTAGCGCTTTCGCTGTCATTGATGTTTGTTATTATGCCGTCACATCCTGCTTCTGGCTGCCATTGTGAAACAATTCATCGACTTCATCCCGCTGCTGCTGTTTTTCATCGTCTACAAAATAGAGCCTCGTGCTGTCGAAATCCTCGGCAACACTTACACGCTGGGCGGTATTTTCAGTGCGACCGCCATGTTGATCATCAGTTCGGTGGTGGTCTACGGCATTCTGTTTTTCAAACAGGGCAAGCTGGAAAAAAGCCAGTGGCTGACACTGGTTGCCTGTCTGGTGTTCGGTAGCCTGACCCTGGCCTTCCACAGCGAGACTTTTCTCAAATGGAAAGCCCCGGTGGTGAACTGGCTGTTCGCGCTGGCATTTGCCGGTAGCCACTTCATCGGCGACCGCCCGTTGATCCAGCGCATCATGGGTCACGCGCTGAGTCTGCCGAAGCCAATCTGGACCAGACTGAACATCGCCTGGATCATCTTCTTCCTGTTCTGCGGTGCGGCCAACCTTTATGTGGCGTTCACTTATCAGGAATTCTGGGTGGACTTCAAAGTATTCGGCAGCCTGGGCATGACCCTGGTGTTCCTGATCGCTCAGGGCCTGTACCTTGCCAAACACATGCAAGACCCGGCTTCCCCGCCGCCAACGACAAAAACCGAGGACTGACATGCTCTACGCAATCATTGCCACAGACGTCGAAAACTCCCTGGAAAAACGCCTGAGCGTACGTCCTGCCCATCTGGATCGCCTCAATGCGCTCAAAGATGAAGGCCGTCTGATTCTGGCAGGCCCCAACCCGGCGGTGGACAGCAACGACCCTGGCGCAGCAGGCTTCTCCGGTAGCCTGATCGTTGCCGAGTTCGAATCCCTGAGCGCGGCAAAAAGCTGGGCCGAGGCGGATCCTTTCGTAATAGCTGGCGTGTACGCCAATGTCGTCGTGAAGCCTTTCAAGAAAGTGCTGCCTTAAGCATTCCCGCCTGCATCGTGTCGTAATCGCTGCCAGCCCAGGGCAGCGATTACAGATTCTCCCCCTCTGACGCTAATCATTCTCAACGCCCTGCCGACAACCTGCTGAATGTTCTATAAAAATACTGCCGCCCAGAAATGCGGTCGTCGAAAACACGGACGCGGAAACAGGAGTTCAGATGCGGGCATGTCTGCTGATTGCTGTATTGGTAATGGGTGCCACGGCGGCCCAGGCCGAGGAAACAAGTGGTTCAGGTAACTCCTATGCGTTGCCGCTGCCGACCACTGCTGCTCAGATCAGTGATCTCCAGCAGCGCCTCAAGGAAAGTGAGCGCCAGCGCGAAGATCTTCTCAAACAGGTACAGAACGCCGACGCCGCCCGCGAGAGCGCCCAGCTCACTCGTCTGCGTCAAGAGAACCAAAGGCTCAAGTTGCAGCTCAAAGAAGCACAATCGGCTGAACCGCAACGTATCCTGAGTGAACAGCAACAATGGTTCGTCACCGGAGGGGGTGTTGCGCTGATAGCCCTCCTGTGCGGTATCTTTGCCCGCGGTGGACGTAAGCAGCGTCGACAGTGGCTAAATTGAGTGAGACATGAGCGAGCTGTTACTTATTGATGATGATCAGGAGCTGTGTGAGCTTCTGAGTAGCTGGTTGAGCCAGGAAGGTTTTCTGGTTCGTGCCTGCCATGACGGCCAAAGTGCCCGTCGCGCCCTCGCCGAATCCGCGCCAGCGGCGGTGGTTCTGGACGTCATGCTTCCGGACGGCAGCGGCCTGGAATTACTCAAGCAATTGCGCAACGATCACCCTGATCTGCCGGTATTGATGCTCTCGGCCCGTGGTGAGCCGCTGGACCGGATTCTGGGACTGGAACTGGGCGCCGATGACTACCTGGCCAAACCCTGCGACCCTCGCGAACTGACCGCTCGCCTGCGCGCCGTGCTGCGTCGCAGCCATCCGACGGCCGTGTCGACCCAGCTTGAACTCGGCGACCTGAGCTTCAGCCCGGTGCGCGGCGTGGCGATCATCAACGATCAGGAACTGGTCCTGACCATGTCGGAAAGCCGTTTGCTCGAAGCTTTGCTGCGCCAACCGGGTGAACCACTGGACAAGCAGGAACTGGCGCAACTGGCGCTGGGGCGCAAACTGACCCTTTATGACCGTAGCCTGGACATGCACGTGAGTAACCTGCGCAAGAAAATCGGCCCGCATCCTGACGGCCGTCCGCGAATAGTGGCGTTGCGTAGCCGGGGTTATTACTACGCGGTCTGACGACCAAGCTGCAAGCTGCAAGCTGCAAGCTGCAAGAAGAGCATGGAGCACATGAGCTGTACCTCTTGAAGCTTGTAGCTTGAAACTGATAACTGCTCCCCTCCCTCTTTACCAAGGCTTTACAGTAGCCTGACCGCTCTTGACCTTGATCTCCCTAAACTGGCCTCAACCGGCAACGAGCCGGATTCGAGACAAGGAGATACACCATGCGCAAGACTCTGATCGCTTTGATGTTCGCTGCTGCCCTGCCTACCGTTGCAATGGCTGCACCTGGCGATGGCCCTGGTTTCGGTCCAGGCCCTGACGGTCCACGTGCTGGCATGCACCATGACCGCGGCCCCTTCGGCAAGCTGGACCTGACCCCCGAACAGCGCCAACAGATCGGCAAACTGATGGGCGAGCGAATGCACGACCGCAAGGACATCACTGAAAAGTATCTGGCCAAGCTGTCGCCCGCTGACCAGAAAGCCATGAAAGACGAACTGGACGCCAAGCGCACCAAAACCGATAGCGATATCCGTGCGCTGCTCAAGCCTGACCAGCAGAAGGAATTCGACGAGATGCAGAAAGAGCGCGCAGCAAAAATGGCCGAACGCGCTGAATTCGAAGCGTGGAAGGCGCAAAAAGCGCAAAAAGCCCAGTAAGCTACTGATACACCTGAACCCGGCACTCCCCAAGCGTGCCGGGTTTTCCTATTTGAGGTTGTCCCGTGCGTTCATTGTTCTGGCGAATTCTGGCTAGCTTCTGGCTGGCCATTGCCCTGGTTGCAGGGCTGTCGATCCTGCTCGGCCACATGCTTAATCAAGACGCGTGGATCCTCAGCCGTCACCCGCTGCTGAGTCATCTGCCGCAAAAGTGGACCGAGCAGTATGAAAACCAGGGTGCGGACGCCGCACAGGACTACCTGCAAAGCCTCAAACGCAAAAAGCACATAGATGTTCAGGTCCTCAACGATGTTGGCGATCCGGTGGTACGGGGTACTCTCTCACCTCGTGCTGCGGCACTTGAAGCCCGTCAGGGCGATAATCCAGGACCGCTTCCGTGGCGTCGCCTGACGACGGAATACACCAGCGAAAAAACCGGCGAAACCTACCTGTTCATCTATCGCATCCCTCACCCGGAGCTGGATGCGTGGCACCGCGACAGCCTGATGTGGCCGCTCAGCGCGCTGGGTATTGCCCTGGTGGTGCTGACCTTGTTCAGCCTGCTGGTGACCTTGTCCATCACTCGCCCCCTCAGCCGTTTGCGCGGCGCGGTGCATGATCTTGGGCAAACCACTTATCAACAAAACAGCCTCGCGCAACTGGCGAATCGCCGGGATGAATTCGGCGTGTTGGCCACTGACTTCAATCGCATGGGCGCGCGGCTGCAGAGTCTGATCGGCAGTCAGCGCCAGTTGCTGCGCGATGTGTCCCATGAATTGCGCTCGCCACTGGCCCGTTTGCGTATCGCACTGGCGCTGGCAGAACGGGCGGAACCGGCCGAACGGGAAAAGCTCTGGCCGCGCCTCAGCCGCGAATGTGATCGTCTGGAAGCGCTGATCAGCGAAATCCTCGCTCTGGCACGCCTTGATGCGCAACTGAGCAGCGCTGAGCCTATTGATCTCAACGCATTGCTTCTGCGCCTCAAGAACGATGCAAATCTGGACGGTAACGATCAACAAATCGCCGTGAGCGTTGAGCCCAATCTGCATCTGCAGGGCTGGCCTGACATGATTGAGCGGGCCACTGACAATCTGTTGCGTAACGCTTTGCGCTTCAACCCGGCTGGCAAGCCGATAGACATTCAGGCAAAACGGGTCGGCGACCGGCTACAGCTGAGTGTGCGCGATCATGGACCTGGCGTAGCGGCTGAGCACCTGACGCAACTGGGCGAGCCGTTTTACCGCGCCCCCGGCCAGGCCGCACCGGGGCACGGCCTGGGACTGGCAATTGCTCGTCGTGCCGCGCAACGTCATGGCGGGGAATTGATTCTGGGTAATCATCCCGAGGGCGGGTTTCTGGCGACTATTGATTTGCCAGCGGAGCCGGTGGGTTCGGGGCAGTAATAGAACGGGGGCGTGTGGAAAACCCGGATCTGTGCAGACTGTGTGGGAGCGAATTCATTCGCGAAGGCAATGTTACAGCCGACGAAATTGCATCGAATGTACTGGCCTCTTCGCGAATGAATTCGCTCCCACAGGGATAACGTTTTCAGTCCATTACAAACTCAGCCCTAACCCTGCCACTCACTCACAAAATCTACCACATCCACTTTCGCAGCAACCCGTGGCGGGTTCTGTGGCGTGCCCAGATACAGGAAGGCGATCACTTCTTCGTCATCCGCCAGGCCGAAACCTTTGGCGACGAGTGGCGAATACGACAACTCGCCGGTACGCCACACCGCCCCGACGCCCAGCGCGTAGGACGCCAGCAACACGCTATGGGCCGCACAGCCCGCAGTAATCAGTTGCTCAGCCTTCGGCACCTTGTAGTGATCCTGCAGACGGGCAACGACAACCACCACCAGCGGCGCGCGTAATGGGCCAAGACGTGCCTTGTCCAATGCTTGCGGGGTCACTTCCGATCCGCTGGCCTGCAGCGCCTGGGCAAGCAAGTCCCCCATACGCTCACGGGCTGCGCCTTCCACGGTGATAAAACGGAATGGCCGCAGCTGGCCGTGATCCGGCGCGCGCATGGCGGCACTGAACAGTATTTCGCGCTGGGCTGCATCCGGGGCCGGGTCGATCAATCGCGGGACCGAGACACGATTGAGCAATACGTCGAGCGCCTCCATGGGCTACCTCCTTGAAAAATGATGGGCCATTCTAGAGCCTGTGCACCCGGATAACGAACTGCCGAGGCAATTACTTACACACTGCGGCGTACAGGCCACGGTTTACTTGCCGTGGGCCGCAGGTAGAATGGCGCCTTTCCCCGAACTAGTCAGAGTGACTGCATGGCGTTGCCGACCCTTCGCATCATCGGTTTCATTATCGGCATATTCCTGATCACCCTGGCCATCGCCATGGTCGTGCCCATGGTGACCCTGGTGATCTACGATCGCTTTGAAGACCTGCGATCCTTCCTGTGGGCCAGTCTGCTGACGTTCATGGCCGGTCTTGCGTTGATCACTCCGGGACGACCGGAACACGTGCATCTGCGTCCGCGAGACATGTACTTGCTGACGGTATCCAGCTGGATCGTCGTCTGCGTGTTCGCCGCCCTGCCGTTTCTGCTCACCCAGCACATCAGTTACACAGACTCGTTCTTTGAAAGCATGTCCGGCATTACCGCGACCGGTTCTACCGTGCTCAGCGGCCTGGACACCATGTCACCGGGCATCCTCATCTGGCGCTCGATGCTTCACTGGCTCGGCGGGATCGGCTTTATCGGTATGGCGGTAGCCATTCTGCCCCTGCTGCGTATCGGTGGCATGCGCCTGTTCCAGACCGAATCTTCCGACCGCTCGGAAAAGGTCATGCCCCGCTCGCACATGGTGGCCAAGTTTATCGTACTGGCCTACGTCAGCATTACCGCGCTGGGCAGCCTGGCCTTCTGGGCGGCGGGCATGAGCCTGTTCGATGCGATCAACCACGCCATGTCTGCCATCTCGACGGGCGGATTTTCCACCTCTGACCTGTCCCTGGCCAAATGGCCGGAACCTGCCGTGCATTGGGTCGCCATTGTGGTGATGATCCTCGGTAGCCTGCCGTTCACCTTGTATGTGGCAACCCTGCGGGGTAACCGCGGCGCCCTGTTTCGTGATGAACAGGTTCGCGGGCTGTTGGGTTTGTTGCTGGTTACCTGGCTTGTACTGGGCGCGTGGTACTGGGCGACCACTGATCTGCCATGGTACGACGCACTCCGTCACGTGGCCCTGAACGTGACATCCGTCGTAACCACCACCGGTTTCGCCCTCGGCGATTACAGCCTGTGGGGCAACTTCGCGCTGATGTTTTTTTTCTACCTGGGCTTTATCGGTGGCTGCTCCGGCTCCACCGCTGGCGGCGTGAAAATATTCCGCTTTCAGGTAGCCTACATTCTGCTCAAGGCCAACCTCAATCAGTTGATCCACCCGCGTGCAGTGCTCAAGCAGACGTATAACGGCCACCGCCTGGACGACGAAATCGTCCGTTCGATCCTGACGTTCTCGTTCTTCTTCACCATCACGATCTGCGGCATCGCCCTGTTGCTGTCGCTGCTGGGGCTCGACTGGATGACGGCACTGACCGGCGCTGCAAGTACCGTGTCCGGCGTAGGTCCTGGCCTGGGTGAGACCATCGGCCCGGCAGGTAACTTCGCCACCCTGCCAGACGCGGCGAAGTGGATTCTGTCAGGAGGCATGCTGCTGGGACGTCTTGAGATCATTACCGTGCTGGTGCTGTGCATTCCGGCATTCTGGCGTCACTGATCGTAATGGCGTTTAATGTCAACTGACGCAAAGCCAGCTGACATTAAACCCAATAGCGCCAACGATCAGGAACTCCAGCCATGGAAACCACCAAGTCGTTTACCCGCTTCGCCGATTTCTACCCTTACTATCTGCAGGAACACCGCGACAGCGCCTGCCGTCGTCTGCACTTCGTGGGCACCAGTCTGGTTATTTTCCTGCTGGCGTTTGTGATTGGCAGCGGCAGTTGGAGCCTGATCTGGCTCGTGCCGCTGGCGGGATATGGCTTCGCCTGGGTTGGCCATTTCTTCTTCGAGAAAAACCGCCCTGCCACGTTCAAGCATCCGCTTTACAGTCTGCTGGGCGATTTTGTGATGTACCGAGACATGCTGACGGGCAAGGTACCGTTCTAGACCACCGGCTCGCTGGCCTCAAGCGCTTCCTCAGCAAGCGGTTCCTTGTGCTTGAGATGAGCATCCGCGAGCCGAAACAGCTCAATAGTGCCGTCCAGATGCTCGATCAACGCCGTACAGGATTCGACCCAGTCACCGCAGTTCAGGTATTCCACTCCACCGACCCTGCGCATCTCGGCATGGTGGATATGCCCACATACCACGCCATCCAGGCCGCGCTTGACGCACTCATGGGCGATGGCTTCTTCAAAGTCACTGATGAAACTGACGGCAGTCTTCACCTTGTGCTTTAGATAAGCCGATAAAGACCAGTAACCGTAGCCATACTTCGCCCGCCAGTGGTTCAGCCAGCGGTTGAGTGTCAGGGTGAATTCATAGGCCGAGTCGCCCAGAAACGCCAGCCAGCGGTGATAGCGGGTGATTACGTCAAACTGGTCGCCGTGGATAACCAGAAAACGACGCCCGTCAGCAGTGACATGCTCGGCTTCATCCACCAGATGGATATTGCCAAGAATCAGTTTCGAATAGCGGCGCAAAAACTCATCGTGGTTGCCGGTGACATAGATCACCTCGGTGCCGCGTTTGCTCATGGTCAGCAAGCGGCGGATCACATTTGTGTGAGCCTGTGGCCAATACATGCCGCCCCGCAGCTTCCAGCCGTCGATGATATCGCCGACCAGATAGACCTTGTCAGCCTGATAGCCTTTGAGGAAGTGAGTCAGGTGTTCCGCCTGGCAATCCCGCGTGCCCAAATGCACATCGGAAATCCACAAAGTGCGAACGCGTTGCTTACGGCTGGGTTTGGCAAGCTGAGCACTGGTCATGAACCATCTCCTGCTGGGTTTGCATGAGAGTGCCCGGTGCCGGTTAATCGAATGTGACCGGGTTGTGGCAATGTCATGACAATGCACAGGAATAGTTGGACTGAATGCTTCAGGGCGGGCGCTGGTAGACTGCTGCGAGGCGACCATACACCCGTTCGGGATTACGGCTATCTTCAGGATGCTCTGGTGCCCAGTGGGAGCGAATTCATTCGCGAACAGGCAGGCACTCCTGACAAAAATTTATCGCCTGAAATACCGCTTTCGCGAATGAATTCGCTCCCACAGGATTTGGTTAACAACCAGACATAACGACTACTGACAACACCCCGTTCGGTGCTGGACAGTGCGTTTTCCAGACCACCTGCATTGCAGTGACTAAGGATCAGCATGACTCCCCGCTCCGCCCTGGGCGCCTTGCATATCGGCGCATTGATGTTTGGCCTGACTGGCGTCTTCGGCAAACTGGCCAGCGCTTCACCTTCCGTCATTGTCTTCGGTCGCGGAATCTTCGCCGTTATAGCCCTGGCGTTCTTTGCCCGCTTTGCCAGCAATACTGCATGGAAAACCTTGCAGCGCGCCGATTGGGCGCGGCTATTACTTGCAGGCGTGTTGCTGGCCGCGCACTGGGTGAGTTTTTTCATCGCGGTGAAAGTTGCCGGCGTCGCCGTCGCCACTTTGGGCTTTGCCAGCTTCCCGGCCTTCACGGTGATACTCGAAGGGCTACTGTTCCGTGAACGCATCCGCAGCAATGAAATCATTCTGGTGGTGCTGGTCAGTATCGGACTGGTGCTGGTCACACCCGAATTCAATCTGGCCAGTGAGGCCACCAGCGGTCTGTTATGGGCAGTTTTTTCCGGACTGACTTTTTCGTTGCTTTCGCTGGTCAATCGCGTCAGTTCGAAAAACGTCCCGCCGGTGCAGGCTGCGCTGTATCAGAACCTGATCGTTGCAGCTTGCCTGCTGCCGATGGCCGCGCCTGTATTGGGCAGTGTTCCTGCGCTGGACTGGCTGTGGATAGGTCTACTGGGGGTGTTCTGCACCGGCCTGGCTCACAGCCTGTTCGTGGCCAGTCTGGGAGTGATCAAGGCGCGGACTGCAGCGGTGGTTTTTGCGATGGAGCCGGTTTACGGCATCACCTTCGCCTGGCTGCTATTTGCCGAAATTCCCACCCTGAGCATGCTGCTGGGAGGTGCACTGATCATCATCGCCATTGTGGTTTCAGGCTTGATGAGCAGTAAAACAAAACCTCAGGCAGCCACGACTCACTGACCCTGCGTGGTCTTGTCGTTGTGCCCCAGATCACGCTGAGGATCAATCTGATCACGAACCCGCTGCTTGAGTACCTTTGCCTCGGGGAATCCACCATCGGCCTTTCGCTCCCATAACTGCACGCCGTCACAGGTGATGATGAATACACCGCCAGTCCCGGGTTGCAGTGAGACCTTGCCCAGGTCATCGGAAAAGGTACTGAGCAACTCCTGAGCCAGCCATGCTGCGCGCAATAGCCACTGGCATTGCGTGCAGTAGGTGATGACGATTTCAGGCTTCACGGTAGACATGGAAAGAATCTCAGGGACTAACTACAAATTGAATTAACAGCGGTTCTGTTGGAGCGAGGCTTGCCCGCGAAGAACGATAATGCGGTGTGTCTGACGTACCGAGTCGCCCGGTTCGCGGGCAAGCCTCGCTCCAGCAGCATCACTGTCTGCTTCTCGACAGCTTGGAGCCATTAACACTGGGATGGCTCCTACAAACCGGCCAGGAGATCACGAGCCGTCTGTTGGTGTTCGTCATCAGACTCATCAATCACTTGCTGCAGCAGCTCGCGAGCGCCCTCGATATCGCCTTCATCGATCAGCACTTGAGCCTGATTGACCTTGCTCAGAGGGACCTCTTCAAGATCAAGCAGGTCGAACTCGCCGGACTCATCCATGAAGCCATCCAGGAATGAGTCGTCGAGAGCGTCACTGTTTGACTCGATGATCCCCTCTTCTTCAGGGAAATCACTGAGGAAACGATCATCCGGAATTTCCTCCACGCCGGGCAGCTCGGTGAGATTCGACGAGAATTCGGGCTCGTGAACCGTAACCTCCTCTGTCGGTGCTTCAGCTCGCACAGCCACCGGCTTGTCGAATGGGTCCACCAAATCCCAGTCGGCATCCATCGACAAGTCATCCAGGTTCAACTGAAAATCATCGAACCCAGGTTCAGGATGGACCGCTGAGGCGGCATTCTCATCAAGCTGAGCGGGCTCTTCGTTCGCGACTTCTTTAGCAACTTCGGCCGCAACAACTGCTGCCGCTACGGGCGCTGCGGCACGTACCACCGGAGTGACACTGGAAGCTTCCTCGGCGGGCTTGAGCTGTGGATAACGTGATCGAATTTGCTGAACCTGTTCAGCGTCCACACCATTCTCCAGAGCAAGCAGTTCTTCCTGAGCAAAACCTGCTGAGTCCCCCTGCTCTGCCAGCAACTCGAGAATGCGTACACGAATATCCGTACGCTCGGGCTGCTTGACCAAGGCATCGCGCAAAATCCCCATGGCCTCGGCAAACCGCCCATAAGCAATGTAGATACTGACGCCATCCAGCGCATCGGTACTGCCTGCGGCCGCACGGGCCGGGGCCGGGCGTGAAGGCGCCGGAGCCGTGACAACAGGCGTTGGCACTCTGGCGGCTGCGGCTGGCGTGTCGTAAGTCGGGACAACCGGCTCACGGGCCGGGTTACTCAAGGTTGGATCGACGACGGCTGGCTTGGGCATGGATTGCTTGCGCCGGTTACGTTGCACTGACCAGGCAAGCACGAGCAGCAAGAGCAGAATCGCCAGAGCACCCACCAACAGCGGCGAGGTCAACAAGGAACCCTCCTGCGACTGTGGACTGGCAGTCGGCGCTGCGGCAGGCGTATCGACCGGTGCGGGTACTGCCGGAGCAGGCTGTGCCGTGGCGCCACGACTCTCCGCCAACTCGGTCTGCAAGCTGACTATCTGCTTGTCCTTGCCATCAATGGACGCCTGCATGCCCTCCAATTGAACGCGCAGGTCATCCACGGTCTTGGTCAGCAGCTGATTTTCGATGGCTGAAACGGCGAGCTGTTCAGCGCCACGCTGGGCCTGGGCTGTTGGTTGCGGAGCTGCTGCTGTTGATGCGGGCGCAGGATTACTGTTGGGCAAAACTGCTGCATCAGGCAGCAACAAACTCTGTCCGACCTTCAGCGCCGTGCTGTCGCCGTTAGGAAAGGCCTGAGGATTGAGCGCCTTGATACCGTCAGCAAGTCGTCCTGCCGAAGCACTGCCGCCCGATCCCTGCATGCGTCGTGCGATGGAGTTGAGCGTATCTCCGCCCACCACCGAGTAGCGCTTCCCTTCCAGTGCCACGGGTGGTGCAACCGGCATTCGTGACTGCTCGGCGCCTGGTGTCGCGGACGCCCGGGGCCTTCCCGCCACCGCAGCACGCCCCTGCTCAGACGTCGCCGGGTCCAGCAGCAACGTGTATTCATGCAGCATATCGCCGCCTGGCCGTATGACTTGTACCAGGAATTGCAAGTAAGGCTCGGTGACCGGTTTGCTTGATACCACGCGAATCACGCCGCGATTACCGCGGATGACCGGCGTGAAACGAAAATCATTGAAGAAGAACACCCGGTCGACTCCCGCGCGGGCAAATTCTTCCGGCGAGGCCAGTCTTGCGACGATGTCATCGGCACTCAGGCCTGCGGTTTCCACCAATTCGATTTCAGCATTCAGCGGCTGATTGAGGGCCGAGTGCAGGGTGATATCGCCCATGCCCAATGCGGATGCCAACGTCGAGTACAACATCGATGCCGAAGATAAAGCCGCGACTATGAAGCCGCGACGTAAAGCGGTCCTGGCAAAACCTGATCGTGTAGCCGCCTGAGAGCTGTTGCGCATACGAACCCTTATCGAAACCTGAAAAGGCTTCTTTGCATATTCAATATATGGCGTGGACTTCAATGTCTTGGCTGCAAGTATGAGCGAGAAGCAGCGTGTGTGCCTCAGGATCTTTCGAGGTTCGCGAGGATACGCGTATGAACGCGCATGCAAACCCGCAGCTCCTCTTCATCGATACCCGCAAACAGCTCGACCCGCAATGCCGTGGCGATGGCTTCGATCTTCTGGATCAAAGGCCAGGCGGTGTCGCACAGGACGATTTTCTTCGCCCGGCGATCTTCAGCTACTGCATGGCGCTGAACCAGACTCTGCGCTTCAAGGCTGTCGAGCAAACGTGCGAGTGTCGGACCTTCAACACCCACACTCTGCGCCAGTTCGCGCTGCGTTGGCGGCTCCTGAAAACGGGCGAGATGCAGCAGCACCAACCAGCGCGCCTGAGACAGCCCAAGATCGGCAAGGCGTCGATCCAGCTCAGCACGCCAGCCTCGGGACATATGAGCCAGTTGCATACCGAAGCGATGTTCATCTGTCATTGGCATAGAAAACTCGTGGTCGATACTAATTATTAGTCAGCTAACCATGGCGTCAGGATTGAGGCAAGTGAGGGGTTGTAAGTAGATGAATTGGAGATGTGCGACCTGCAGGGTAGTGCTATGTGGGAGATACCCAGCTCAGCCTGCCAATCTGATATACGACGCGAAACTTGTGAGACCGAATTTATTCGGGAAGTCGGTGTTTCAGGCGATACATACGCTGCGAATGTACCGGCCCCTTCGCGAATCAATTCGCCCCCACCGGAATAGTGTTCCAGCTCAAGCGATAAAGCCGGGTTGCATCAAACCTCGAACTCAGCCTGCAGCGCAGCGCGTACACAATACAGAACACCCTCAGGCACGCGCCCGGTGAACTGTTCGGCGATGGCGGCCACGGGAGGTAACTCGCCCTCGCCGTCGAGAAATGCATCCTGAATTTCGCCAAGCAGGTCTTCCGGCAAATCCAGTGCCTGCTCCAGCGAAAGCTGCTGCTTGCCGATGGCTTCAGCCAACATGCTGTAGACGTTCTTCTCGGTGCACTGCAACTGGCCGGCAATCTGCGCCGGGGTCATACCGGCACGGGCCAGACTGATGAGTTCGTGGCGCACATCAGCCACAACTTTCGGCGCTTCGGCAGCACCGCCCAGCACTTCAAGGAAGGCCTCGCCGTAACGCTCCAGTTTGCGTGCACCGACGCCGCTGACCTGGGCCATGTCAGACATGGTTTCCGGTTTGCTGCGCAGCATTTCCAGCAACGTCGAATCCGGGAAAATAACGTAAGGCGGCACGCCATGCTCTTCGGCCAGCTTGCGACGCAGGGCACGCAACGCTTCCCACTGTTCGCGCTCTTCGCCGCGCACCAGTTGACTGGCCGGGCTGCCGGAGCTGCTTTTCGCGGTGGTCTGCGGTTTCAGATCGCGACGCAGCTCCAGCGTCACTTCGCCCCGCAACAAAGGACGACAGGTGTCGCTCAAGCGCAGGCCGCCGTAGCCTTCCAGATCAATATCAGCCAGCCCACGGGCAACCAGCTGGCGGAACAACGAACGCCACTCGCCCTCGGCGCGCGCCTTGCCGACGCCAAACACCGAAAGGTGTTGATGGCCGAAGCTCTGTACCTTCTCAGTGGATTTACCCAGCAATACATCGACCAGATGACCCACGCCATAACGCTGGCCGGTGCGATAGATCGCCGATAACGCCTGACGCGCAGGCTCGGTGGCATCCCAGGTCTGAACGCCATCAACACAGTTGTCGCAATGACCGCAGGGCTGAGGCATGTCTTCGTCGAAATAGGCCAACAGCGTCTGACGGCGGCAACGGGTCTCTTCGCACAGCGCCAGCATGGCATCCAGCTTGTGATGCTCCAGACGTTTGTGCCGTTCGTCGCCCTCGGAGTTCTGCAACATCTGCTTGAGCATCAGCACGTCTTGCAGGCCGTAGGCCATCCACGCATCGGCAGGCAGACCATCACGCCCCGCCCGACCGGTTTCCTGGTAATACGCCTCAAGCGACTTGGGCAAGTCCATGTGCGCAACAAACCGCACGTTGGGTTTGTCGATGCCCATGCCGAACGCGATGGTCGCAACCATGATCAGGCCTTCCTCATTAAGGAAGCGCTTCTGGTTCGCGGCTCGGGTTTCTGAAGGCAAACCGGCATGATAAGGCAGCGCCGGATAACCGTTTTCACACAGGAACGCGGCGACTTCGTCGACTTTTTTGCGCGACAGGCAATAGACGATACCGGCATCGCTGCGCCGCTCGGACAAAAACGCCAACAGCTGCTTGCGCGGCGACTCCTTGGGCACGATGCGATAAAAAATATTCGGCCGGTCAAAGCTGGACAGGAAACGTTCGGCGTTCTGCAAATGCAGCCGGGTAACGATTTCCTCACGGGTACGCTTGTCTGCCGTAGCGGTCAGGGCAATACGCGGCACATCGGGGAACAGTTCAGCCAACTGACCCAGCTGCAGGTATTCAGGGCGGAAGTCATGACCCCACTGGGATACACAGTGAGCTTCATCGATGGCGAACAGGGCAATCTGCAGATTCTGCAGAAAAGCCAACATGCGCGGCTGGACGAGACGCTCCGGGGCCAGATACAGCATCTTGATTTCGCCCAGACGAATCCGGTTGGCCAGTTCGCGCTGCTGGTCCGCGCTCAAGGTCGAGTTCAGCGCCGCCGCCGAAACGCCCAGCTCTTCTAGGGTCGCGACCTGATCGTCCATCAGGGCGATCAAGGGTGATACCACTACCGCCAGGCCGTCACGCAGCAGGCCGGGCACCTGAAAGCACAGCGACTTGCCACCGCCAGTGGGCATCAATACCAGCGCATCACCGCCGCTGGCCACGCGTTCAATAATGGCACCCTGGCGACCACGGAAGCTGTCATAACCGAAGATGTCTTTAAGTACGCGTTGCGCCTGTTCGAGCATAAAAACCCCAGAATGTCCTGCTGCACTGCTAAAGCGCGGCAGTATACCCGACGTGTCACAGGCAAGGGGTGGCATGGATATAAGCGGTCGAAATTAAGCTATAGCGTAATGCGTCTGCCTCCGCGCTGGCGCCCGGGACGCTCAGGGCCTAGAATTCAGCATCGTTTATTTTCAAGGTAGCCTGTCAATGTCCTTCGCTGAGCAACTAAACCGCCTCCAAGTCTTCCTCGATGCAGATGAACTGCATGACGAGGCACTGGACTACGTGGCCGCTCATGGCTACCTGACCGCCCTTTCGATCTGTGCTGAGAGCGTGCCTGAGCGCGAGTGGATCGATGCGCTGTTCTCCGAGCCACCCCATTACGCCGATGACGCGCAGCGTGAAGAGATCGAAGGTACGCTGATCCAGTTGCAGGCGCACATTGCTCGCCAACTGGCTTCAGACGAAGAATTCGAACTGCCATGCGATCTGGATCTGGGCGACGAGCCGGACGATTCAGATCTGCGCGGCTGGTGCATCGGTTTCATGGAAGGCGTGTTCCTGCGCGAAAGCGCCTGGTTCGAAACTGCCGAGGAAGAAGTCAGCGAAATGCTGTTGCCCATCATGGTCGGTTCGGGTCTGTTCGATGAGCAGCCTGAGTTCTCCGATATCGCCGCAGATGCCAATCTGATGGACGACATGATCGTGCAGATCCCGGAAGCGCTGACAGCGCTGTACTTGCTGTGCCAGGCACCGGACGAGAAACCGGCAATTCTCAAGCCCCGCCACCACTGAGTCTGCGCCTATGGCGCAAGCCTCACCACGCACGAGCCCTAATCGGTTCGTGCGGTATGCCTTTCTTGGCGTTGGCTGGATAAGCGTGACGTTGGGGGTGATCGGTATTTTCCTGCCGATCATGCCCACCACGCCTTTTCTACTGCTTGCCGCCGCCTGCTTTGCTCGCAGCTCTCCACGCTTTTATAACTGGCTGGTCAATCACAAACGACTGGGCCCGTGGATTCGTGGCTATCTGGAAGGCAACGGTATTCCACTCAAGGGCAAGGTCTACGCGATTGTCACGATGTGGATCAGCATCGGGTTTTCCTGTTATCTCGTGCCCAACATTTGGGCAAGGGTATTTATGGTGACCTGTGCGGTATTAGTCACGATTTATATCCTGCGGCAGAAGACACTGCACAAGCCTTGATTCACGCCCAGCCAACCCTTTGATACCCGACAGATCTCATGCGTTTTTTTTCGGTATAAGCGTTATGAGAAAAACGTCTTGGCGACTCCTAAAGTTGTTCTTAGCTGTGATGTTACAAACCTGATACGGTTTTAAACGCATAGATCGTCAGTTTTTTGGCAAACAAGAACAGACTTACTTAGGGAGAAGTATTCATGCGCGATTTGACCCCGCTCTATGGTGCTGTCGTGTTGGCGGTAGCCAGTGCTCAAGGGCAGACCATGCCGTTGGCCGATTTGATTCAAAGCAGCTTCCCCGACAGGCAGCACATGGATGTCGTCGAAAGCGGTTACCTGCCCGCAGTTGAAGTGGCCCGTTACCGGAGCGATGAATCACAGACCCTTCAAGGATAACCGTGGCTAGGGACGCCTGTTTCGGAGCCTGCAAGGGCTGACAGGTTTTAGATGACGCACTACTTGTTGGAGCTGAGCAAGCTCGGCTCCAACAGATAGCCCGGCGCGCCCTACTTCTTCTTGTCCCGGGCGAACGCCGCTTCCAGCGCCTCATTCAGTGTGCGCAACACCTTCACTCGCGCCCAGCGTTTGTCATTGGCTTCAACCAGTGTCCACGGCGCGATTTCAGTGCTGGTGCGGTCCACCATGTCCCCCACCGCCTCACGGTACTGCGGCCACTTTTCGCGGTTGCGCCAGTCTTCGTCGGTGATTTTGTGTCGTTTGAACGGGATCTTTTCCCGGGCCTTGAATCGCTCCAGCTGGGTTTTGTCGTCGATAGCGAGCCAGAACTTGACCACCACAATCCCGGCATCGGTCAATTGCTCTTCGAAGTCATTGATCTCGCCATAGGCCCGTAACCAGTCGGCCTCGCTGCAGAAACCCTCAACCCGTTCCACCAGCACCCGACCGTACCAGGAGCGGTCGAAAACGGTAAATTTGCCCCGCGCCGGAATCTGCCGCCAGAAGCGCCAGAGATAGGGCTGGGCGCGCTCGTCTTCACTGGGTGCCGCAATCGGCACGATACTGTATTGACGTGGATCGAGTGCCGCAGCGACACGCCGGATAGCACCGCCCTTTCCCGCCGCGTCATTGCCTTCGAACACAGCAACCAAGGCATGCTTACGCATGCGCTTGTCACGAATATTGCCCGAAAGACGCGCCTGTTCAGTAATCAACTGCTCTTCGTAATCGTCCTTATCCAGGCTCAAACTCATGTCGAGGCTACCCAGCAGGGTCACGTCGTCGTGGTTATGCGCCAGAGGTCCAACGCTCAACGGTTGAGCGTTGGGCTCGGGAGCGTTCAGCGCTGCCTGCATACCCTCAAGCAACAATCTGCCCACGGTCAGGCTACGGTAATACGGATCAACGCCTTCAATGACATGCCACGGCGCGTACTCGCGGCTGGTACGCCGCAAAACGCGCTCGCCGTATCGAACAAACTTGTCGTAGGTTTTCGATTGTTGCCAGTCCAGCGGGCTGATGCGCCAGCTATGCAGCGGGTCATCCTTGAGCTGCTTGAGGCGCGATTTCATCTGTTTCTTCGACAGATGAAACCAGAATTTGAAAATCAACGCGCCTTCGTCGGTGAGCATTTTTTCAAGACGTTCGGAGCCATTGATTGCCTGATCCAGCACCGCATCCTTGAACAACCCATGAACCCGCCCCTGGAGCATCTGGCTGTACCAGTTGCCGAAGAAAACGCCCATACGGCCTTTGGCTGGCAATTGCCGCCAATAGCGCCAGGCGGTGGGATGCGCCAGCTCTTCATCGGTTTGCTGATCGAAGGTGCGCACTTCGATGAAACGCGGGTCCATCCATTCATTCAACAGCTTGACCGTCTCGCCCTTGCCCGCGCCTTCAATGCCATTGATCAGGACGATGATCTGACGTTTGCCCTGCTCATGGAGATCGTATTGCGCCTCCAGTAACGCTTCACGCAAGGCGGGCACTTCAGCGTCATAAGTTTCCTTGGCGATGGCGTGACCGATTTCAGCGGATTCGAACATGCATGACTCCTCTCTGGCCTGGACCCTGTAAACATCTGATACGGCGATACTCTGTGGGAGCCGAGCTTGCTCGCGATGAACGATGACGCGGTTGTCTAGATAGACCGCACCGCCTGTATCGCGGGCAAGCCCGGCTCACACAGCAACGATATCTGTAATAGCTGACAAGCCTGAGACTAATCCATCCCCGGCAAAGTTGCCGGAGGTGGATCAATGAATCAGAACCATTGCTGGCGCATGTTATGGGTCAGCTGTTCCAGCAAGGCTCTTTCGGCAGCCTCCAGACTCGCAATCAGGGCTCGGCCCTGTCGGTCGTATTCATCGTTATCAATCGGCGGATTGGCTATCAGTTGTTCAAGCTCAAGATTTTCCCGTGCCAAGGCTTCCAGATCGTTCGTCACGTGGGCAGCGACCAGACGTGCGTTGACCTCACTGCGCCGACGTAGATCTTCGGCAATATCAATGGGAGGGTGCTCCTCAAGGGCATCCATTTGCTCTCTGATGGACGCAGTCACCCGCACCAGATCGGTTTGATGCTCGGCGCGCAAGCGCTCGGTCCAGCGACGATCAGCCAGCGCGTAGTTCACAAACCCGTCACCCATTTCGCGCTCCAGCACCAGGCGCCGTGCCGCGAGAATCGCCTGACGATCCACCGAAGCCAGTCGGGCCCAGGCCATGCTCAATGGCTGCCCTGGCAAGTTCAAATCGCCAGCCAGACCGATTCGATACGCCATACGGACTTCGGCATGATCAACATGAATGCCGCGACTTTCCCTGCTGGCGATTTCCAGATCAGCAATGGCCTGCACCTCGTTAAGGCGAAACAGGCCACGCATAACCCGAAACAGCACTTCGGTATGCCGCGCCCCGGACACGCCTTGCAACTCCCTCCGGGCATAAACTGCAACCTGAATATCGCTGAAAATAAGCCTCGCGCCGTCCTCACAGGTCTGATCAGCGCCGAACAGCCGATCATTGGCCATGACTTCCAGCTCAGCGCGCAGCGCAGGGTCCTCCCCTGCGGCCTCGAGCACCCTCATCACGTCATTAGCCAGTTCTTCGTGAAAGCGCTGAAAATCCGGAGCCTCTTGAAGGCGCTGCAGCAATAACAGCAGGTTGGGCGCATCCGCCGCCTCTTCCACCGTTTGCCAGGCAATGTTGAGTCTTGAATTAAGTTCAGTGCGTCCTTCGACCAGCCAGATATCCGCCACTGGTACCGGCGGCGCCAGGGGCGTATGACCGGCATTGTGTGTATGCCAATCGACATCGTCATCCGACGAGGCTTCGTCATCACTGGAGGTGGTATCCACCACCAGATCACGAATCTCCTCCGGGAAGTCGTATTCAAGGCGATAAGTCATGTCGAAGCCGTGATCATTGACCCAGAACCTGCGCAGTTCCTCATGATCGATAGGGTTGCCATAAGCATGGATCGTCATCTGCGACGGCTGCCCCATGCTGTTATCGAGGATGTAGTCAGGCAGGTGCACGATCTGGTTGTCACTGATATCCAGCGTATGCAGGGGAAGGCTGTCGATCCATGAAGGCCACTGGGTCAATCCCGTTTCGTTGAGCCAGAGTGTCGACACATGCAGGCGACCGACGTCTATGATTTCCCCAATTACGTTACCGGTCAGATCCAGGTCGTCCAGGGCTCGCATCCTCATGAACAGATTCATGGATTGCTGATCGATCGTCAGCCCCATGCCTTCGAGGGACAGATGAACCAGATCCCCCATTCCGGCCACGCCTTCGGGTATTTCAGTCAAGCCACGGCCGAGTATTTCAAGCCGGTTCACCGCAGGAAAACGTCCCAGGAAGCGGTTGATATCCTCGGCTGCACCCGTGATGTTATTCAGCGTCAGATGGTGAACCTGTGCATAGTGGGCAGGCAGGTCGGGCAGATCGGAAAACCCGGCAAGGTCGAGGTTCTCCAGCAAGAGGTTCCTGGAGTGCATAGGCGATATCAGGTCACTGAATCGCCAGGTACGACCTAACGCATCAGCGACGACCCGGCGAACAGCCAATCGCTCGTTGCTGATTGAAGGGCCGGGACCACTTGGGTTTACCCAACCTTCCAGCGCACTGCGCAACATTTCCCAAGACTGCAATCTGGCCCGGGTCATTTCCACCAATTGCGGGATGTCCCAGCCCCGCAACATCAGATTTTGCACATGAGTTGCCAGATCGGGCGCTTCCGGATACAGGATGCTCATCGCCGTTATCAACTCAACAAACTCAACTGGCAAATCGGGCAGCGCCGCGCCCCGCCCGCTCAACTCATAACCCAGACGCCGATCCGCCAGACGTGTCGGGCCACGAAAACCGGGGGTAATTTCCTTAAGGCCAAGCGTCTTCGCAACCCGCCTGCGTTGTCCGACGGCGTCGCTGACAATGCGTCTACGCAGCGTAACGGCATCAGTGATGCCGATGGCACGCGGTACTTCGGCGGGCAAAGCCTTGATGACAGACGCGAAGAATTCAGCTTGAGGTGCGAGTTCTTTACCTGCGACATCACAAGGCAGGTAGCGATTGCCTTGCTTGATCAAAATCCTTCGCCGGGTAGTCGAACGCTCGCCTATGCCGTCCAGCAAAGGCCCGCCGAACGCACCGTCCCTGATTTCAATCCGCAGGTCTTCGGGCCATCCCGGCAGTTGTTGCAAACCCTGCAAGGACAGTTTCAGCGTGTCAGGGCTGCCCGAGCGCGATTGCAGAAAGAAGCCTTCAAGGGCCTGGTTGATCCGGGTTTGCTGCAGGTAACCGCGTGCCCTCCCCGTCATCTCGACAGGGATAGATTGCGTCGTACGCAGGGCCGCCAACTGCTCGGCGCTGGCTTCAAGCAGCAACTCGCCAGCGGCTGCGCTGGTCATGCCCGGAAAATCCCTTTTGATGAGCTGCACCATGGGGTCATTGCTGGCTTCGCGCATCTGATTGAGGCGCTCGAACAGCAACTCCGGGTGCTCGACATTCATCTGCATCACACGCTCGTTCAGCGCGAAACGTTCAATGACGTCCGTCAACGCTCCGGGCGGTGGCTGTCCCTCAAGATGCAACGTGGTGAGCAACGCCTGATCAGTGCCCGTTACGCTCAAAACATCTTCAGTGGCTTGCGCGGACAAATCCGCCACCGAATAGCCCAGACGCCGGAACGAGGTTTTCAAATCCCACAGCAACGGGTTTTCACCTTCATGCCGCCAGGCGCCTGCGCCGTTGTGCTCCAGTTTTGGAGAAAAACGCTTACCGCGAGGCGCTCTGATTCGCCATTTATTCAGCGCAGTGTCCAGCTCTACCCGGTAGAACCGCCCTTGCAGCCCTATGTATTTAACCCCCTGATGCTCGAAGACACCCTCGGCACTGGGCTTGATACCTTGCGGCAGGATGACATCGACAGCGAAGGGCTCGAGGTCGGCTGACCACAGTCGCGCCTGACCATTTTCCAGCCTGACAGGTATCATTTTGCCTACAAACGAGGAGTCCTTGATCGCTGGCAGTTCACCTGAAGACGCTGCTTTACCTGCGGCGGCAAAGACCGCGAGCATCGCCAGGTTTTCCGCAACACTGGCCAGATGTTCAAGCGCCTGGTCCATATTGCCAACCATCCATGCTTCCACGCCCTCAAAGGTGTCGACCAGCAATTGCGCACCCGCCACCACCATCATGACCTCGCCCAGAACCGGCACAAATAAAGCCGCCAGATTGGCCACGTTCATGCCGATTGCCAGGCAGTGAGCCAGCCGTGCGCGGCGTGAGGCTTCATCCTCATCGCCGGTGGGCACAGCCAATGCCCTGGCATCGTCCTTGATGCGCAACATTCGCTGAAAATACAAATACTCCAGCAGTGGATAAGGAAGGGGCTCGGCGATCAGCTTCAGGTCGGCATGCTCATCGAGCTCAGGCACCCTCCACATTCTGGGTATAAGCCCCGTATCCCCGGGCACACGACGGTCGCGCATCGGTGTCAGACACGCGCCAAGCGTGGTGAGAAACTCGGCCCTGCGGCGTTGCGCGATAAAACCGGCGAAATAGCGTTGGTATCCAGCTTTTCTCAGCTTTGCACGCAGCTCTTTCGCGAACTGATCCAGTGACTCGTATTCCTTGAGGGGTGCAGTAGGATCGCCCGGCACATACACCACACAGCCGCTGAGGCTGCGAGCCTGGAAAACCAGAACGTCGCGCACAGCAAAACCGAGCAGTGTCAGATGCTGGATATCCACGGCCTGCGTCTGTCCCTGATCCGCCCAGTGCCCGCTGGCCGCCAGGACCGAGCGGTAAGCGTCGCCGGACAGCACCTCGCTCCCTTGCATATAGGCAAGGTGTGCCTGGACGTAAAAAGCATTGCGCGCCTGATGACACAGCACATCCTTGATCTGTGTGGTGCTCAACGCCCCCGTCGCCAGCGTGTTTGAAGCCGGCGCCAATACAGTCTTGAGATGATTCTGATATTGGCCACCAATATCGAGGGTGCGACATAACGCCATGAACTTCGCGGGCGACACCCTCAAAGCGTGAGGGTAACTGCTGCCCGACGCGAAGTTCGCAAGATCAGGCTTGCCGTGATAAATCACCGAGTCGGCGGTGACCTCATCAACTTCCTCCTTGTGAAAATTCTGCAGCGCAGCCTCCAATAAAGACTGCACGGTAAAGCTGCGCTCCACCAACTCACTGGGCAGTGGCACCCAGGTATCGGCGAAGCGGACATGGCGAAAATGGTCACGGTCGACATCCAGCCCAGGCCCGAATGCCTGTGTCAGCGCCCTCGATAACAACGGCCTGGCGAACGCCATAAGGTCTTGCATGCTGCCCAGAGCCTTCTGCACCTGGCTGCGCAGGTGATGGCTGCGCAGCATGTCGCGATGCAATCGCTGACGCGATTGCGCGGTTGCATAGACGTACCAGGATGGCAGGGTGTTTTTGATGTGGTGATGGTGAGGCTGGATTACAGGTTTGCTCATTGCATGACTCCTATAAAAGAGTCTGCACGTGATCAGGTTTGGTCGTGCCTCAGGCGGTAGATAGTTAATACCGGCATGAGTTTTTTGCTTCATTCAGCGCGATATAGCCCAGCGCCTACAGGTCCGGTGCTTGCTACGCTAAGATGCACGCCCCCGCACACAAACCGAGCCAGACTGTGACCATCACCCGCCATGCCCAGATCGACTGGGACGAACAGGGCAACCCCCATTCCCGGGAGTTTTCCGACGTCTACTTTGCGACGGGAGCAGGCCTGGAAGAAACCCGACACGTATTTCTGGTGCAAAACGACCTGCGCGATCGTTTTAGCGCATTGCCGCAAGACGATCGGTTGGTGATTGGCGAGACGGGTTTTGGTACCGGACTGAATTTTCTCTGCGCCTGGCAGTTGTTCGCCGAGTGCGCACCAGCTTCTGCGAGACTGCATTTTGTCAGCGTCGAGAAATTCCCCCTCAGCCAGTCAGACCTCCATCGCGCGTTGAACCTCTGGCCGGAACTGTCGCCTTTTTCAGGCCCGCTGCTGGAGCAATATGTGGCGGTGCATGAAGGTTTTCAGCGTCTGGTGTTCGACGGCGGGCGGGTCACGCTAACCCTGCTGATCGGCGATGTACTGGACATGCTGCCGCAACTGGATGGGCAGATTGATGCATGGTTTCTGGATGGCTTCGCCCCGGCAAAAAATCCGGAGATGTGGACGCCCGAGCTGTTCGCCCAGCTGGCCAGACTGGCCGCACCGGATTCGACCATCAGCACCTTCACCAGTACCGGCTGGGTCCGTCGCGCCCTGAACGCTGCGGGCTTCAAAATGAAGCGCGTGCCGGGCATTGGACACAAGTGGGAAGTGTTGCGCGGCACCTTCCTTGGCTGGCCGGAAGATGCCACGCCAGCGCCAGCGATAAAACCCTGGTTCGCTCGCCCCGCGCCACTCAATGGCGAACGCAAGGCCATGGTCATTGGCGGCGGAATGGCAGGTTGCACCACCGCTGCAAGCCTTGCGGCAAGAGGCTGGCAAGTGACGTTGATAGAGCGTCACAACGACCTCGCGCAGGAAGCGTCGGGTAACCCGCAGGGTGTTCTTTATCTGAAACTGTCCGCCCACGGCACAGCGTTATCGCAACTGATACTCAGTGGTTTTGGTTATACCCGCCGTATTCTCGAACGCCTGCAAAGGGGCGTCGACTGGGATGCTTGCGGCGTTCTGCAACTGGCCTTCAACGACAAGGAAGCACAACGTCAGGCACAACTGGCGGCCGCATTTCCTGAAGAGCTGCTGCATCTTCTGGACAAGCCGGCCGCCGAAGCCCGCAGCGGTGTGCAGCTAGAGAACGGCGGCCTGTTCTTTCCTGAAGGGGGCTGGGTGCATCCCCCTGCGTTGTGTCATGCGCATGTCGGTCATCCAAATGTTCGCGTGCAACTGCATCACAACGCCGTCGAGCTGCGTCGTGAATCCGGCCAGTGGCAAGCCTGGGATGGCGACGTGTTGCTGGATCAGGCCGAGGTCGTGGTTCTTGCGGGTGCCGCCGATATCAAGCAATTCCCTTTGAGTGCGGCACTACCGCTCAAGCGTATTCGCGGACAGATCACGCGCCTGGCGCAGACCGAGGCCAGTAAAGCGCTGAACACGGTGGTGTGCGCCGAGGGCTACGTTGCTCCGGCACGGCTGGGTGAACATACGCTGGGGGCCAGTTTTGATTTCACTAATGAGGATTTGAGTCCCAGCACCGCCGATCATCTGGGCAACCTGCAGCTGTTGCAGGAAATCTCGGCGGACCTGAGTGAGCGTCTCGATGTCGCTCATTTGCCGACGCAACAGTTGCAGGGTCGGGCGGCGTTTCGCTGCACCAGCCCGGATTATCTGCCGATCATCGGGCCGTTGGCGGACAAGGACGCGTTCGTCCAGGCCTATGCTGCCCTTGGCAAGGACGCTCGGCAGATTCCCGAAACGCCCTGCCCTTGGCTGGATGGTTTGTACATCAATAGCGGTCATGGCTCACGCGGTCTGATTACCGCGCCACTGTGCGCCGAGTTGCTTGCTGCCTGGCTTGATAATGAGCCGCTGCCACTGCCCCGCAGTGTGGCTGAGGCGTGTCATCCGAATCGGTTTATGTTGCGGGAGTTGATTCGGGGGAAGTGATGTGGGTCTTCGGGTCTTCGGAGATATGCAGTGATTTTTGCGTGCATATCCATTGTTCGGGTGACGGCTGATATTGGTTGCGCTTTTACAGCGCCTCACTTTTGAACATCCGGAAGCCGGCCCAGACAAAAGTAAGCAAAACGCTCTTGCCCCACCACTCGGCACCTCGCTGTCGCTCGGTGTACCCGCCCGCAGATCCTGAACCGTGGGCCGCCGCAACGGGCCATCCATGGCCCAATGCGGCTAACCCGGCGTCCTGCCGGGTTGCCCACGGTTCAGGATCTGCGTTCGGCCAGCGTGGTTTAACGGGGCGCCTAAAATCAAAAGCAGATCAAAAGCAAAGCGAATACACGGGGGGGCCGGTAGGAGCGAACTTGTTCGCGAGACGTCAGCACAGCCAACACAGACGTCGTCTGACACATCGCTTCGCAGCCTTCGGCAGCTCCTACAGAATGTCGGCAAACCCAAGAAAACAGGTCGGCTCTCAGGCCGCCGCGCTTTTGATTTTGATCTTAAGCGCCCCGTTAAACCACGCCGGCCGGAATTCGACATTGCTGTGTGGGGCAACCGGCAGGGATGCCGGTTTAGCCGCCTCAGGCCATGGATGGCCGGTGGCGGCGGCCCCACGCAGCAATGTCGAATTACGGGCATGCCGAGCACCAGCGAGGCACCCAGTGGTGGGGCAAGAGCGTTTTGGTTACTTTTGCGCTGTTCAAAAGTGACGCGCTGTAAAAGCGCAACCAATAGATGCCATTACCTCATCAACGGATATGTACACAATATTGCTATCCTCCCCCTACAAACCCGCCAATCGAGCCCCCGATGCTTGAAGTAAAAAACGTCTTCAAGAGCTACGCCACCGCCCAAGGTCCACTGGCAGTTTTGCGTGGAGTGGATTTATCTCTGCAGAAAGGCAGCAGTCTCGCCTTGATGGGCGAATCCGGAAGCGGCAAAAGCACGCTGCTGCATCTGGTGGCTGGCCTTGATCAGGCCGACGAGGGGCAGATCGAGATTGCCGGGCAGCGGCTGGATCTTATGAGCGAATCACAACTCGCCAACTGGCGCCGTACCGAAATCGGCCTGGTGTTCCAGCAATTCAACCTGATCGGCAGCCTCAAGGTTGAGGACAACCTGGCATTTCAGGCGCGACTGGCCGGGCGTTATGAGCCGCAATGGCAGGCGCAACTGGTGGAACGACTGGGTCTTGGGGACTTGCTCAAGTGTTATCCGGAACAACTGTCCGGCGGCCAGCAACAGCGGGTTGCCATTGGCCGGGCGCTGGCATCGCGGCCCGGCCTGCTGCTGGCCGATGAGCCCACCGGCAACCTCGATGAAGCCACCAGCGATGAAGTCCTGCAATTGCTGCTGGACCTGCTGACCGACAGCTCCACCAGCCTGTTGATGGTCACCCACAGCCCTCGGGTGGCCGAGCGACTGGCTCAGAAAGTGATCTTGCATCACGGCCGTCTGGCAACAGAGAGCGATCGCTGAAGTGCGGGTTTTCTACTGGACACTGCGCGCGCTGCTCAGCCACTGGCGACGTCACCCGGTGCAGTTTTTCAGTGTACTGACAGGACTTTGGCTGGCAACGGCGCTACTGACCGGCGTTCAGGCACTCAACAGTCAGGCCCGGCAAAGCTATGCCCAGGCCAGCCAATTGATCGGCGGCGAACCGCAAAACAGTCTGACCACCGCCAACAACGGGCCGTTCTCGCAAGACGTGTTTATCAGCCTGCGCCGTGAGGGCTGGCCAGTATCGCCCGTGGTACAGGGCAGGATCTCTCTTCAAGGGCTTGAAGATCGCCGTGTGCAACTGATGGGCATTGAACCGGTGTCATTACCCAGCGGGACAGCGGTGGCTGGACAGACGCTTGATCTTAGCGGGATCGTCGATTTCCTCACGCCACCCGGTCAGACCTGGATCGCTACCCAGACACTGCAAGCGCTGGGCCTCCATGAAGGGCAACAACCGCTGACCAGTAACGGCCTGCTCCTGCCTCCGTTGCACAGTCGAGTCGACATGGCGCCCGGCGTGCTGCTCACGGATATCGGCTTCGCTCAGCCACTGCTGCAGATGCCCAATCAAGTGTCACGTCTACTGCTGCCCAAAGGCTTCGCCGCGAGCAATCCGCCTTTGCCAGCTGAATTGAACGGCCTGCTTCAACTGAAGAAAAGCGGCGAAGAGAACAATCTGACGCGCCTCACCGAAAGTTTCCATCTGAACCTGAATGCTCTGGGCGTGCTGGCCTTCATCGTCGGTCTGTTCATTGTGCATGCGGCCATCGGCCTGGCGCTGGAGCAGCGCCGTGGACTGTTACGTAACCTGCGCGCCTGCGGGGTCAGCGCCAGAATGCTGATTGCAGCGCTGGGTATGGAGTTGGGGGTTTTGGCCCTGCTCGGCGGGCTGCTAGGGATTGCCAGTGGTTATCTGTTGGCGAGCCTGCTGCTGCCCGATGTGGCTGCCAGTCTGCGCGGTTTGTATGGGGCTGAAGTCGCGGGACAACTGAGCCTGAGCCCGATCTGGTGGCTGGGCGGCCTTGGCTTGAGTGTACTGGGTGCCTTGCTGGCCGGGGCGAACAGTCTGCTTCGCGCGGCGCGCCTGCCCTTGCTGGCGCTGGCCAATCCACAAGCCTGGCATCAGGCTCACAGTCGCTGGTTGCGCCGACAGGCCTGGGTTGCGGGCGGCGCGGCAATTACTGCACTGGCCGCGCTGCTGCTCGGCGACAGCCTCGCCGCAGGTTTCGTATTGACGGGCGGTCTGCTGCTGGCTGCGGCGCTGGGTTTACCGGTGCTCCTCAATGGTCTGCTCAACGCTTTGCTGGGACGCAGCCGTTCGGTGCTGGGCCAATGGTTTCTGGCTGATTGCCGTCAGCAATTACCCGCGCTGAGCCTGGCATTGATGGCTCTATTACTGGCACTGGCGGCCAATATAGGCGCGGGGAGCATGACGTCCGGGTTTCGGCAAACCTTCGGCAACTGGCTGGAACAACGGCTGACCGCCGAGTTGTACGTCACGCCGCAAAATGCTGCCCAAGCCCCTGAAATACAGGCCTGGCTTGTGCAACAGCCCAAGGTCAGCGCTGTGCTGCCGAACCGACAAGTGTCGATCCAACTGCAAGGCTGGCCTGCGGACCTGTTCGGGGTGGTGGATCATTCAACCTATCGTGAACACTGGCCGCTACTGGAGGCCGCCAGTGGTGATCCGTGGGATCAACTGGTGCAGAGTGATAGCGTCATGATCAGCGAACAACTGGCCCGCCGCCTCAAACTGAGCGTCGGCGAAAGCCTGGCAATCCCTGCCCCTGACGGCCAATGGACGCTGCGTATTGTGGGTATCTACGCCGACTACGGCAATCCCAAAGGCCACTTGCTGGTCAACGCCGAACACTTGCTGCGCCACTGGCCGCAACTGGCTGCCAACCGCTTCAATCTGCGCATCAATCCGGCCGCAGTGCCCGCGCTGGTGAGTGAACTGCAACAGCGCTTCGCACTCGACGATAATCACATCATCGATCAGAGCCAGCTCAAAGGCTGGTCTACGCAGGTTTTCGAGCGCACCTTCGCCGCCACGGCCGCCCTCAACAGCCTGACGCTGGCGGTGGCGGGCATCGCGCTGTTCATCAGCCTGCTGACCCAGAGTCAAAGCCGCCTGGGCCAACTGGCGCCGTTGTGGGCGCTGGGCGTCTCGCGACGAAATTTGATGCTACTCAACCTTGGCCAGACCTGGTTGCTGGCGGTGCTGACGCTGATTCTGGCGTTGCCGCTGGGCTTGCTGCTGGCGTGGTGTCTGGATGCAGTGATCAATGTGCAGGCCTTCGGCTGGCGCTTGCCGCTGCATATCTTCCCGATGCAGCTCCTGCAATTGGCCGCGTTGGCACTGCTTGCCACCCTGCTTGCCTCCGCATGGCCGTTGTTGAAGTTATCCCGCACTCGCCCTGCCGACCTGCTGAGGACGTTTGCCAATGAAAATTAACTGCCTGCTCCTGATGGTTCTGCTGACCCTTGCTGGCTGCGAACAATCAGAAGAACCCGAGCAGGGTTTCGCCGGGATGGGTAATCAGGCCGAACAGTTCACTCCAGTCACACCGGGCCGTGAGTTCACTTTTCCGGAGGATCACGGCCCGCATCCGGGATTCCGCATCGAGTGGTGGTATATCACTGCCAATCTGAAAGACGAGCAAGGGCAGAGTTTCGGCGTGCAATGGACGCTGTTCCGCAATGCGCTACGGGCTGGCAGTCAGGGTTCCGGGTGGAACGACGGCACGATCTGGATGGGCCATGCCGCCGTGACATCGGCCACGCAACACTATGCAGCGGAGCGTTATGCCCGAGGTGGCATTCAGCAAGCGGGTGTAAACCTTGCGCCATTTTCCGCGTGGATAGACGACTGGAAGCTGCACAGTGATTCGACTGAAACAGACCCATTGACCGACATGCAATTGCAGGCGAAAGGTCCGCAGTTCGCTTATCAACTTCACCTGACCTCCAGCAAACCGCTAGTGCTGCAAGGTACACAGGGTTTCAGCCAGAAATCCGAACAGGGCCAGGCCTCTTACTATTACAGCCAGCCCTACTTCAAGGCCGAGGGTGAACTGACCATTGAAGGCAAACGCTATCAAGTCAGCGGCCCGGCCTGGCTGGACCGTGAATGGAGCAGCCAGCCGCTGACTGCTAACCAGACCGGCTGGGACTGGTTCTCAGTGCATCTGGACAGCGGCGAAGAGTTGATGCTGTATCGCATGCGGCAAAAACAGGGTGAGCCCTATCTGACCGGCACATGGATCGACGCTGACGGCAGCACCCAGTTGCTGACGGCCAAGGACATCAGCCTTTCTCCATTGGCCAATACACGTGTTGCAGGCCACGACATGCCGACCCGCTGGTCGGTAAAAATTCCCGGCAAGGGTCTGGAAATCACCACCGAAGCACTGAACCCCAAGGCCTGGATGGACCTGCAGATTCCCTACTGGGAAGGCCCGATTACCTTGAGTGGCAGCCATAAGGGCGTGGGGTATCTGGAGATGACGGGGTATTGAACCCTCGCTCTCAAGCGGGCCAGAACCGGTAGGAGCGAACTTGTTCGCGAGAGGCTTCACGCGGTGATTCAGGCACATCGCCCCCTCGAGAACAAGTTCGCTCCTACCAGTTTGTATGAGCCTCACATGAGCTCGGCACCTTCGGATATTCAGGTAGCCAACACCTGCTTATAACCGATTGATCTAAAACTCCCCCGTTTCCCATGGGTCAGTTCATGGGTGGCTGCATTTTCTCAGCCACCTTCCCCAACGGAAAACCGGTAAGGACTTATGTGCGGATTAGCAGGTGAACTACGTTTCGACCATCAACCAGCGGATCTGGCCGCTGTTGAACGCATTACCCATGAGCTGGCGCCTCGCGGCCCGGATGCGTGGGGGTTTCATAGCCAGGGGCCGATTGCCCTTGGTCATCGCCGCCTGAAAATCATGGACCTGTCGGACGGCTCGGCGCAGCCGATGATCGACAGCCACCTTGGTTTGTCCATGGCCTTCAACGGTGCGGTGTACAACTACCCGGAACTGCGTACCGAGCTGCAAGGCCTGGGTTATCAGTTCCATTCCGACGGCGACACCGAAGTGTTGCTCAAGGGCTATCACGCCTGGGGCGTTGATCTGCTGCCCAAGCTGAACGGCATGTTCGCCTTCGCAATCTGGAATCGCGACAAGCAGGAATTGTTCATCGCTCGTGACCGTCTCGGCGTCAAGCCGCTGTACTTTTCGCGTACCGACAAGCGCCTGCGCTTCGCATCAACGCTGCCTGCACTGCTGAAAGGCGGAGACATCAGCGGCATGCTCGACCCGGTAGCGCTCAATCAATACCTGAACTTCCACGCCGTAGTCCCTGCCCCGCGCACGCTGCTTGCCGGTGTCGAAAAGCTCGCACCGGCCAGCTGGATGCGCATTGACGCCCACGGCAAGACCGAGCAGAAAGTCTGGTGGCGTCTGCCTTACGGGCCGCACGCTGACGAGGCTAACCTCACTCTGGAAGACTGGCGTGATCGTGTGCTCGACAGCACCCGCGAAGCCGTGGCGATTCGTCAACGTGCCGCAGTAGATGTGGGCGTACTGCTTTCGGGCGGTGTGGATTCGAGCATGCTGGTTGGATTGCTGCGGGAAGTCGGCGTCGAAAACCTGTCGACCTTCTCCATCGGTTTTGAAGATGCAGGCGGTGAACGTGGTGACGAATTCCAGTACTCCGACCTGATCGCCAAGCATTACGGCACCAATCACCATCAACTGCGTATTCAGGAACACGAGATCATCGAGCAATTGCCTGCGGCGTTCCGCGCCATGAGCGAACCGATGGTCAGCCACGACTGCATCGCGTTTTACCTGCTGTCCCGGGAAGTCGCCAAGCATTGCAAAGTGGTGCAAAGCGGCCAGGGTGCAGACGAATTGTTCGCCGGTTATCACTGGTATCCGCAAGTCGATGGCGCCGCCGACCCGGTCGCTGCCTATCGTGATGCCTTTGTTGACCGCAGCTACGACGAGTACGCCGCCACCGTCCAGCCTAAATGGCTGACTGCCAATGACGCAGCGGGCGATTTCGTCCGTGAGCATTTCGCTCAGCCAGGTGCTGATGCGGCGGTAGATAAGGCGTTACGTCTGGACAGCACGATCATGCTGGTTGATGACCCGGTCAAGCGCGTTGACAACATGACCATGGCCTGGGGTCTGGAAGCGCGTACACCGTTCCTCGACTACCGCCTTGTTGAACTGTCGGCGCGTATTCCCGGCAAATTCAAGCTGCCCGATGGTGGCAAGCAGGTACTGAAAGAAGCTGCGCGTCTGGTCATTCCTTCGGAAGTGATCGACCG
The DNA here is from genome assembly GCF_021147825.1 of Pseudomonas quasicaspiana. NCBI lineage: Bacteria > Pseudomonadati > Pseudomonadota > Gammaproteobacteria > Pseudomonadales > Pseudomonadaceae > Pseudomonas > Pseudomonas quasicaspiana. Next base: position 14,934 of record NZ_JAGTPI010000013.1, on the reverse strand, counting down.
TAAAAAAGGCTACTTCCCGGTTCCGGGCCTCAAGCATCTGGAAGGGGCCACATTGGGTTGGGTACGCGACCTGCTGGTCGACCCCAGCCAGGATCGCGGCCTTTTCAACCCAGCCATGATCGACAAACTGTTGACCAACCCGGAAGGTCAACTGACTCCTCTGCGCGGCTCGAAGTTGTGGCAGTTGGCGGCGCTGAACCTGTGGCTCAGCGAACAAGGACTCTGATTAAATGAAACAGCATTCGACGACGTACAGCCAGCGCCTGCTGCGCGGTCAGTCGCCCTCCTATGAACGTCTTCAGGCGCGATTCGCTGAAGACGGCAGCGACACTGAAGCCAAGCCGCTTGCGCTGCACTGCGGCTGGGGGCGACTGCTGATCGGTCACACCTACCCCGATCCGGCGACGCTTGCCAATGAACTGCTCAATGAAAAACCCGGAGAACGCGACATCGCGTTGTACGTCGCTGCGCCGCAGCAAGTACTGGCTCAATCACCACAGCAGCTGTTTCTCGATCCGTCGGACACACTGCGCCTGTGGTTCAGCGATTACCGCCCGGCGCAGCGCGTATTTCGTGGCTTCCGGATTCGTCGCGCCCAGAACAGTACTGACTGGCAGGCGATCAACAACCTGTACATCGCTCGCGGCATGTTGCCCATTGACCCCGAACTGCTGACCCCGCGTCATCAGGGCGGTCCGGTGTACTGGCTAGCGGAAGACGAAACGACTAACGCGGTGATCGGCAGCGTCATGGGCCTCAATCACCACAAGGCGTTCCACGATCCGGAAAACGGCAGCAGCCTCTGGTGCCTGGCGGTAGACCCGCAATGCACCCGACCCGGGGTTGGCGAAGTGTTGGTTCGACATCTGGTTGAGCACTTCATGAGCCGTGGCCTGAGTTATCTGGACCTGTCGGTGCTGCATGACAATCATCAAGCCAAGGCTTTGTATGCCAAGCTCGGCTTCCGTAACTTGCCGACTTTCGCCATCAAGCGCAAAAACGGTATCAATGAAGTGCTGTTCCTCGGCCCGGGTCCGCAGGCGGACTTTAATCCTTATGCACGGATCATCGTCGAAGAAGCTCATCGGCGCGGTATTGAAGTGCAGGTTGATGATGCTGAAGCTGGGTTGTTCACGCTGGCTTATGGCGGCCGCCGGATTCGCTGCCGGGAATCGCTGAGCGATCTGACCAGTGCTGTAAGCATGACCCTGTGCCAGGACAAAAGCCTAACCCACAAAGCCCTGAAAGCGGCAGGTTTGAAGCTGCCAGCTCAGCAACGGGCTGGTGACGAAGACGCGGATCTGGCGTTTCTTGAAGAACATAAACAGATCGTCGTCAAACCACTGGATGGCGAACAAGGCCAGGGCGTCGCGGTCAACTTGCGCACCCCCGAAGAAATGCGCGGAGCCATCGAGCGCGCCAGACAGTTCGATACGCGGGTAATTCTGGAAAGCTTTCACGAAGGCCTTGATCTGCGCATTGTCGTGATCGGATTCGAGGTGGTGGCTGCCGCTATTCGCCGCCCGGCAGAAGTGGTCGGCGATGGCCGCCATACCATCGGGCAATTGATTGAAGCCCAGAGCCGTCGCCGTGCCGCCGCAACCAGTGGTGAAAGCAAGATTCCCGTGGATGAAGAAACCGAGCGCACGGTACGTGACGCAGGTTATGAGTTTGACAGCATATTGCCGATGGACGAGCGCCTGGCCGTTCGCCGCACTGCCAACCTGCACACCGGTGGCTGCCTTGAAGATGTCACGTCGATTCTGCACCCGGTGCTGAGCGACGCGGCTATCCGCGCAGCCCGCGCTTTGGACATTCCGGTAGTAGGCCTCGACCTGATGGTCCCTGCCGCTGATCAGCCCGAGTATGTATTTATCGAGGCCAATGAACGGGTTGGCCTGGCCAACCATGAACCGCAACCCACGGCAGAAAAGTTTGTTGATCTGCTGTTTCCGCACAGTTTGCCTGCACATAGCTGAGAGCAGCCTCAAGCCTCAAGCTGCAAGCCAAAAGCGGACCCGGTCCAGCTTGTAGCTTGCGGCTAATAACTTGCAGCTGCTCCGAAGGAGCTCAAATGACCACTGCAAAAAATATCCCCGAACCGGATCTGAACTACCTGCAGAAAGTCCTGTTGGAAATGCTCGCGATCCCAAGCCCGACAGGCTTCACCGACACCATCGTGCGCTATGTCGCCGAGCGTCTTGAAGAGTTGGGCATACCGTTCGAACTGACCCGTCGCGGCACGATTCGCGCCACGCTGAAGGGCAAACAGAACAGCCCTGACCGTGCAGTCTCTGCGCATCTGGACACCATTGGCGCCGCCGTGCGAGAGGTGAAAGAAAACGGTCGCCTGTCACTGGCGCCGATTGGCTGTTGGTCGAGCCGCTTCGCCGAAGGCAGCCGCGTCAGCGTATTCACTGATCACGGCGTGATTCGCGGCAGCGTGCTGCCGTTGATGGCGTCCGGTCATGCGTTCAACACTGCAGTTGATGAAATGCCCATCAGTTGGGATCACGTCGAGCTGCGCCTCGATGCTTACAGCACCACCAAGGCCGATTGCGAATCCCTGGGCGTTGGCATCGGTGACTTCGTCGCCTTTGACCCGCTGCCCGAGTTCACTGAAAGCGGCCATATCAGCGCTCGACATCTGGATGATAAAGCCGGGGTCGCCGCGCTACTGGCGGCACTCAAGGCCATCGTCGACAGCGGCGCCGAGCCTCAGATCGATTGCCACCCACTGTTCACCATCACCGAGGAAACCGGCACCGGTGCTGCAGGTGTACTGCCTTGGGATGTCAGTGAGTTCGTCGGCATCGATATCGCTCCGGTTGCTCCCGGTCAACATTCCAGCGAACACGCCGTGAGTGTCGCAATGCAGGATTCCGGTGGCCCTTACGACTATCACCTGTCCCGCCATCTGCTGCGTCTGGGCAGTGAGAATGAACTCCCGGTACGTCGCGACATGTTCCGCTATTACTTCAGCGATGCCCATTCGGCGGTCACCGCAGGCCACGACATTCGTACCGCATTGCTCGCGTTTGGTTGTGATGCCACTCATGGTTACGAGCGCACTCACATCGACAGCCTCGCGGCACTGAGCCGTCTGCTGGGCGCTTACATGCTCAGCCCGCCGGTTTTCGCCAGCGACGCACAGCCCGCGCAATCTTCGCTGGAGCGCTTCAGCCATCAGATCGAACACGACACACAGATGGAAACCGATACCCGCGTGCCGAGTGTCGACAGCCTGCTTGGGCAGCATAAGGAAGAGGTGGAGTAGCAATCTTCGGCTTGAAATATGTCCTGTAGGAGCCGAGCTTGCTCGCGATAAACGATAACGCGGTATACCTCCCTATCGCGCTAGCCTTATCGCGGGCAAGCCACGCTCCCACAAGGGAATCGCGTTTCAAATTTACTGGCGGGGATAAGCCGCGATTATTCCACCTGCTTTTTCCACACATCGGCACTATCATCGCCGGGAATTGATGCGAGAACGCCCATGCTGATTCCTTACGACCAACTCGAAGCCGATACCCTCACCCGCCTGATAGAGGACTTCGTCACGCGTGACGGCACCGACAATGGTGACGAAACGCCGCTGGAAACTCGCGTACTGCGCGTCCGGCATGCATTGAGCAAAGGCCAGGCGGTGATTTTTTTCGATCTGGAAAGCCAACAGTGCCAGCTCATGCTCAAGCATGACGTGCCCAAGGAGTTTTTTGACTGATCAGGACTTAGCGCCTGGAACCGCCCGGGTGGCTTTTGCCGCCTGCTGTGAAAGCCTTTGAGCGATACGTTTGTAAACCTCTGCCCGGTGCACTTTGACGTGCCTGGGCGCTTCGACCCCAAGTCGTATCTGATTGCCGTGAATGGCCAGAATATGGATGGTGATGTCATCACCGATAGAAAACACTTCTCCTGCGTCGCGCATTATTACCAGCATGTCCCTGCTCTCTTATTGTTTACCAGAGGGCAGAGTGCATGGCCTGTCTACGGTCATCAATTGGCCAGGTAAAATTCAGTAATGTCCTTCGTCTCCGCCGGAATTGGTCGAAGGAAATGTCTTACATAACTGCGACCGACGTAGGAAATTTACTGCGCTGACCAGCGCGGACCGAACAGAATGATGCTCGCGCCAATCACACAAAGTGCCGCGCCCAGCCAGTCCGATGACAATGGTCTGACCCGCTCGATAAGCCCCAGCCAGGCAATGGAAGCGACAACGTAGATCCCGCCATAAGCCGCATACGCCCGACCGGCATACGCCGCCTCGACACGGGTCAGCAACACGGCAAATAACGTCAGACTGATCAGCGCGGGAATCACCCAAAGCGCACTCTTGCCCTGCCGCAGCCACATCCAGAACGCATAGCAACCCGCGATCTCAAACAAAGCCGCCAGAAAAAACCACAGGTAATTGAGCACGGAGAATCTCATCAACAGTTGAAATGATGGCGGCAACCGTATCAGAAAACCGGGGCTGTAACGAAAGGCATGCAGTCCAAAGAGAGCACTTATGAACACCACGCCGGTTGAACCGGGACGCGGTCATGTGGGAGCTGGCCTTGCCCGCGATAAAAGCACCTCGATCTATCCTGAATTGCGTCCAGCCTTATCGCGGGCAAGCCCGGCTCCCACATAGATCAAATTCATAGCTGGTAGTTTACTCCCTGGCCTGCCGCGCCTTCGCCCGCATTTTCTCGCACATGCTCGCCATCTCGTCGTACAGCGCCTGTGGGCTCTTCTGTTTCAGCTGCCAGGCCATACGCCCCTGCTCGTGGGGCAGGATCATGAATTCGCCTTGCGCGACGTGCTCGTAGATATAGTCAGCGATCTCCGCTGCCGTGATCGGCGAGCTTTCCAGCAACTTGCCAACTTGAGCTTTCATGGCTGGCGTCGGTCCACGGAAAGAATCCAGCAGATTGGTCTGGAAAAACGACGGACACACCACGTGGACACCGACTTCCTGCTGACGCAATTCCACCAGCAGACTTTCCGATAAGGCCACCACTCCGGCTTTGGCGACGTTGTAATTGCTCATCGCGGGACCCTGCATGAGGGCAGCCATGGACGCGATATTGATGATCTTGCCCTTGCTCGCTTCCAGCATCGGCAGGAAAGCCTTACAGCCTTTGACGACGCCCATAAGGTTGATCGCGATCTGCCAGTCCCAGTCTTCAAGGGACAGCTCTTTGAAAAAACCACCCGACGCCACACCCGCGTTGTTGACGATGATGTCGACACCGCCAAACTTCTCTTCGCACGTTTGGGCCAATGCGGTCAGTTGACTGTAGTCACGCACATCGCAGCGCTGCACGAAGCCATCGCCACCGGCCTCGCGCACCTGCCTGAGGGTTTCCTGCAAACCGGCATCGTTGACGTCAGACAGTGCCAGACGCCAGCTTTCCCGGGCCCAGCGTAAAGCGATTTCGCGACCCAGGCCGGAACCTGCCCCGGTGATCATGATGCGATTGTGCATAGCAAACGCCTTGTGGTTAGGGGCTCATGTTTTTTTCAACGTGAACTCAGTGTAACCACGGAAATCGTCGCTTCGACCCACCATCAAGGCGCTGAATGACACGGGCAAACCCACGACCTACGCGGGCTTGCGCCATAAGCGAATGACGAGCCAGCCATACACCGCAAGGTTACTCACCACCACTATCGCACCCAGCCACAGCTGGATCTGCGGAGTCAGGCCTGCGGGGTAAATCAACGCGACCAGATAGTGTTCGATGAAGCCTGCCTCGTAACCCACACCACCAGCGCGAACCCGAAGCGCGTTTTCCAGGGGTGTCAGTGGGCAGTAAAGGTGAAAAAACTCCACCACGGCTCCCCAGAGCATCGCGGGTATATGCAACACCATCACCCATCGCCAGCGTAAAACCAGCACCCCGCCAAACAGCACGAAGACGATGAACAACAGATGGACGACCAGTACAGCATCAGCTCCCAGACGATAGAGCATGAAAAATATCCTCAGCGCCAGCAGACGAAAATGAAAACAGTTGTAGGGGTTTAAAGTTCAACGTAATTGAGGCAACTATAAACATTTTTCAAAATGTAAACTTTCTCACCTTTCCGATGGACTTTTTCTGGACGCCTACAGTCGGATCATTCAAGCAGCACAAACTTTATGCCATTGGGCGGAAGCTTGAACTGTTCTAGCCATCTACCAAGAACTAAGGAAGGAATTCATCATGGGCATCGGCACTATTCTTATCATCGTCCTGATCCTGCTGTTGATCGGCGGTCTGCCAGTATTCCCGCACTCCCGCAGCTGGGGCTATGGTCCATCGGGCATCATCGGTACCGTTCTGGTGATTCTGCTGATTCTGGTGTTGCTGGGACGGATATAACGTTCCCACGCCAGCAGTAAAACAGCCCCGCTAAATAGCGGGGCTTTTTATTGGCCTGACAACTAATAGCTTCCAGCGCTTAACTATCAAATCCCCTTTTCATCTAACCACTTGATGGCAAAGTGTCTGACAATCCAACATCGCGACCGCCGTAAACTCCGATGACTTCTATAAAAAATTCAACTACCTGATCTGGAATGCGTTTTCTGTAGGAGCTGCCGAAGGCTGCGAAGCATTTACCCTGACATGCCGCCATCGCAGCCTTCGGCAGCTCCTACAGGTTCAGTATTTGCTGCACCGCTATCCTGTGAGCACAGAATTCGTGTTCAGGTGAAAATTCTCGCGGCAATAAAAAAGCAGCCCGAAGGCTGCTTCTTGTAGAGCACTTACTACTGTTTAGTGCGAGACCGCACCGCTGGCACCCAGGCCAGTCTGCGAGCGTACGAACTGCGGATAGAACAAGGCGCGCTCGCCCTCTGCCGCTTTCGACTTGTCGGTAATCGAGAAGAACCAGATACCCACGAATGCGATGGCGATGGAGAACAGCGCCGGGTATTCGTAAGGGAAGATGGCTTTCTCGTGATGCAGGATCTGCACCCAGATGGTTGGACCCAGAACCATCAGCACCACGGCGCTGATCAAGCCCATCCAGCCACCAATCATGGCGCCACGGGTGGTCAGGTTTTTCCAGTACATGGAAAGCAGCAGAACCGGGAAGTTACAGCTGGCTGCGATGGAGAACGCCAGGCCCACCATGAACGCGATGTTCTGGCTTTCGAACGCGATGCCCAAGAGGATTGCCACGACTGCCAGAGCAATAGTAGTCATCTTCGAGACACGGATTTCGTCCTTCTCGTTGGCCTTGCCAGCCTTGATCACGCTGGCATAAAGGTCGTGAGACACCGCCGAAGCACCCGCCAGGGTCAGACCGGCAACCACTGCCAGAATGGTCGCAAACGCTACTGCCGAAATGAAGCCCAGGAACAGACTGCCACCGACCGCATCCGCAAGGTGCACCGCTGCCATGTTGTTACCACCCAACAAAGCGCCTGCTGCATCTTTGAACGCCGGGTTGGTGCTGACCAGCAGGATCGCGCCGAAGCCGATGATGAAGGTCAGGATGTAGAAGTAACCGATGAAGCCAGTGGCGTAGAGCACGGACTTACGGGCTTCCTTGGCATCACTCACGGTGAAGAAGCGCATCAGGATGTGCGGCAGACCTGCGGTACCGAACATCAGCGCCAGGCCCAGAGAGAACGCCGAGATCGGATCTTTCACCAGACCGCCCGGGCTCATGATCGCTTCACCTTTAGGGTGAACCTTGACCGCCTCGGAGAACAGCATGTTGAAGTCGAAGTTGACGTGCTTCATCACCATCAGCGCCATGAACGACGCACCGGAGAGCAGCATTACCGCTTTGATGATTTGTACCCAGGTGGTTGCCAGCATGCCGCCGAACAGCACATACAGGCACATCAGGATACCGACCAGAATGACCGCAACGGTGTAGTCCAGGCCGAACAGCAACTGGATCAACTTACCGGCACCGACCATCTGCGCGATCAGGTAGAACGCAACCACCACCAGCGAACCGCAGGCAGACAGGGTGCGAATCTCTTTCTGCTTGAGGCGATAGGACGCCACGTCAGCAAAGGTGTATTTACCCAGGTTACGCAGGCGCTCGGCGATCAGGAACAGAATGATCGGCCAGCCCACGAGAAAGCCGATCGAGTAGATCAGACCGTCATAACCCGAGGTGTACACCAGCGCGGAAATCCCCAAAAAGGACGCCGCCGACATGTAGTCACCCGCAATCGCCAGGCCGTTCTGAAAGCCGGTGATTTTGCCGCCCGCTGAATAGTAGTCCGATGCTGTCTTGTTCTTTTTCGAGGCCCAATAAGTGATGTACAGGGTGAAGGCGACGAACACCACGAACATGACGATCGCGGAGATGTTCAGTGGCTGTTTCTGCACAGCGCCGGTCAACGCATCTGCCGCCCAGAGGGACGGTGCAAAAGCGGCCAGGCCGAATGCTGCTGATAGACGCCCGATCATTGCTGTGCCTCCTTCAGGATGGCGTTGTTCAGGTCATCGAATTCACCGTTGGCACGGCGAACATAGATGGCTGTCAGCACAAAAGCAGACAAGATCAGGCCGACCCCGATCGGCATTCCCCAGGTAATGGTCGATGTCGGGCTAAGTTTCGCGCCCAGAATATGTGGTCCGTAAGCAATCAAAAGGATGAAAGCGGCATAAAGCCCGAGCATGATCGCTGAAAGAATCCAGGCGAACCGCTCCCTTTTGGATACCAGCTCCTTGAAACGGGGGCTGTTTTGAATCGAGAGGTAAATGCTGTCGTTCATTGTTTTTGTCCTCGCAGCACAGATGAGATGTCACGTATTGCACTTTAGTCCGGTCTGGCAAGCTCTCCAGACGACCTTAGTATTAGAGCGACATTAGTCGTAGATTGGGGGTTGTGCATTAAATCTGTCGAAGCGAGCGGGTGTGATGCAATCTCGAATATTGGCGCAATATCGTGGGGCCGGCTGTTAGCCGTAAAGAGGCCAGGACAATCACCGAAAATGGGTCGCCTGAAGTATCGCCTTCCCGGCTAAAGTCGGTCCTGAGGATTAGCGCGGTCCAGGTGGGAGCGAGGCTTGCCCGCGATACGTGAGACGCAGTTATAAGGCATACACAATGTGTTGTTTATAGCCCGGATACAGCCCAGATCATGCACCCCAGCATCTTCACCAGACACAAAAACCTGCCAATAAAAAACCGCCCGGTCGTTAACCGGGCGGCTCGGGGTGCTGCGTCAGACGTGGCCGTTTATTTACCCGTCCACTCCTTCACGCGCTCAGGGTTCTTGGCAACCCAGGCTTCAGCCGCTGCTTCAGGCTTCGCGCCGTCCTGGATGGCCAGCATGACCTCACCGATTTCATCCTTGGACTTCCACTGGAACTTCTTCAGAAACTCGACGACTTCCGGTGCCTTGGTCGCCAGCTCTTTGCTGCCGACGCTATCAACGGTTTCAGCAGCACCGTAGACGCCCTTCGGGTCTTCGAGGAATTTGAGCTTCCACTTGGCAAACATCCAGTGCGGCACCCAGCCGGTCACTGCGATGGACTCCTTCTTGTTCTCAGCACGCGTCAGCTCGGCAATCATCCCGGCGCCGGAACTGGCCTGTAGCTTGTAGCCGTCCAGCCCGTAATCCTTGATTGCCTGATCGGTTTTGATCATAACGCCCGAGCCTGCATCAATACCGACAATCTTCTTCTTGAAGGAAGCATCGGTCTTGAGATCTTCAATGCTGTTGGCTTTCACGTACTCAGGCACGATCAGGCCGATCTTGGCGTCCTTGAAGTTGGCGCCATAGTTCACGACGTTGTCTTTGTTCTTCGCCAGATACTCGCCATGAGTGACCGGCAGCCAGGCTGACAGCATCATGTCCAGCTTGCCAGTCGCAACGCCCTGCCACATGATCCCGGCCGCGACCGCTTGCAGCTTCACGTCATAACCCAGCTTCTGTTTGATCACTACAGCAGCGACGTTGGTGGTCGCAACGCTGTCGGACCAACCGTCTACGTAACCGATACTCACTTCTTTGGCATGTGCCAGCGTGGAACTGACAGCAAGCGCCAGAGCGGCACTCACGCCCAGGATTTTTCGCATCTTCATCGTTACTTCCCCGGTAGTCTCGCGCCCGACAAGAGGGTCAGGCATCGTTAACGTTTTTATAAAGACCGCAGTCCGCGCCCAGCCTTGGAGCACCGCGCACTTTTTCACGCCTCAATGACTCGGCGAATGATGGCCAGCATCGTATCGCCCGTTGATCATCAACCCCCAAGGCAATCCGACATGCTCTGTCAGCGACATCAAGACACGGAGAAACGACATCGGCGTGCCATCAGCGACAACCTTGTCGTAAAAAGCGGTCGCCTCCGTCCGGAAATTGCATGTCGAATAGCATTCACCTGTACTGCCGCTTTCGAAGAACCAGCAATTGGTCAGGGCCGGTATACCGCATCGGCTTACCCCACCCCACGTGACAACGAGCGCTACCGGGTAACGCACGTTGATGACAGGAGTGTTACCGCCAGTCCGGCAACCGCTGTAACAGCGTGTAACACGGGAACATATCGCCCCCTCCCTAGCACCTCTCTTTACCCACCAAAAACATAACTCATTGATTTTAAAAGAGTTAAAAAAGTTGGCACAGCTTCTGCTATATCTCTGGCATAACAAGAATAAAAATGCGGCATACCTAATAAGAACAAGACGTATCGGCTCTGACATAATAAGAACAAAGGCACAGAGACGCAGCTAACAGATTTTTTTGGAGTGGATCAGCTTCACTGAGGCGCCTTAGGGCTCTCGCAACCGGGCAGAGAACAATAAAACTACCCTCAGGTAGCTCCCGAACTGGTTGGATCGCAAGGTCGGAGTGAGTCAGCGCTCAAAAAAATACGTTTGCTCTTGATCCCGGATGGGGATCGAACAAGAACGCATTAAAGGGATCGGTCACCAAAAACAACAACAGGCCACCCTAAAACAATAAAAAAAGAGCACGTAAAACCATTTAAAGGGGAGCCTCGGCTCCCCTTTATGCTGTCTGGGGTTTGTCGCGCGCGGCCTGTCCCTGTTTGAATAACCCTATTTGTAACCTCGGTGAGCTCCTACAGGGTTTGATTCCATCCCTTCCCGCTATAAAAAACCACACCACTGCTCTCTTGACGCCAGAGAACGTGTATTGTCTCGATCTATTTACAAAGGTTCGCTTGCGAGTAGGGCACTTTGGCACTACACCGATGGTCATAGCCCGCGTATCTCATCAGCACTTCTTTCCCAAGGGATCTAGTCATGCTCCGTTTCCTGCGCTTCGCTGCCATTGTTGGCGGCCTCTGTTTGAGTGCGTCCGCTATGGCGGTCGATGTCGACCCCGCCACGTATGGCTTTCCTTTAAAGAACCCTTTTGAAGCGACCATTGCCACCACGCCTCCTGACATGCGTCCAGAGTTGCCCGCCGACGATGACATCGACCAGGACGACTACACCCTGAATCTGCGTCCGGAGCGCGAGTTCACGCTGCCAGACAATTTCTGGGCAGTGAAAAAACTACGTTACCGCCTGGCGAAGCAGGATCATGCTGCGCCGCTGATCTTCCTGATCGCAGGTACTGGCGCACCGTATAACAGCACCATCAACGAATTCCTGAAGAAGCTTTACTACGGCGCGGGTTATCACGTCGTACAGCTGTCGTCGCCAACCAGCTACGACTTCATGAGCGCTGCCTCACGTTTCGCGACACCGGGCATTTCTACCGAAGACGCCGAAGACTTGTACCGCGTAATGCAGGCGGTGCGAGCACAACAAACCGAGCTGAAAATCACCGACTTCTATCTGACGGGCTACAGCCTCGGCGCGCTGAATGCCGCGTTCGTCAGCCGTCTGGATGAGACCCGCCGCAGCTTCAACTTCAAGAAAGTCCTGCTGCTCAATCCGCCGGTCAACCTCTACACCTCGATCTCCAACCTCGACAAACTGGTGCAGACCAACGTAAAGGGCATCGATAACAGCACCACTTTCTATGAGTTGGTACTGGCCAAACTGACCCGTTACTTCCGTCAGAAAGGCTACATCGATCTCAACGATGCTTTGCTGTACGACTTCCAACAGTCCAAGCAACACCTGACCAATGAACAGATGGCGATGCTGATCGGCACCTCGTTCCGCTTCTCGTCGGCTGATATCGCCTTTACGTCCGACCTGATCAACCGTCGCGGTCTGATCACGCCGCCGAAGTTTCCGATCACCGAAGGCACCAGCCTGTCGCCGTTCCTGCGTCGCGCGCTGCAATGCGACTTCGATTGCTACCTGACTGAGCAAGTCATCCCGATGTGGCGCGCCCGCACCGACGGTGGCAGCCTGCTGCAACTGGTGGATCAGGTCAGCCTGTATGCGCTGAAGGATTACCTGCACAGCAGCTCGAAGATCGCCGTCATGCACAACGCTGACGACGTGATCCTAGGCTCTGGCGACCTGGGCTTTCTGCGCAAGACCTTCGGCGATCGCCTGACCGTTTACCCTTACGGCGGCCATTGCGGCAACATCAATTACCGCGTCAACAGCGACGCCATGCTGGAGTTCTTCCGTGGCTAAACGTCTTTTACTCCTCGCTGCCCTGCTCTGCGCAGGAACCGTCCAGGCTGCCGACGCCGTCAACAGCAACATTGCTGAACATCCGGCCACTGTGCTTCGTCAGGACGATGCCGACGGCTTTACCCAGCCACTCAAGTCATTGCAGTTCAACCCGGGCCTGGACCAACGGGAATTCGAACGCGCCACTTTGACGGCGCTGGAAGTCTATGACCCGTTGGAGTCGTGGAACCGTCGCGTCTACCACTTTAACTACCGCTTCGACGAGTGGGTGTTCCTGCCGGTGGTCAATGGCTACCGCTACGTAACCCCAGGTTTCGTGCGTACCGGCGTCAGTAACTTTTTCTCCAACCTGGGTGAAATCCCTAATCTGCTGAACAGCCTGTTCCAGTTCAAAGGCCAGCGCTCGCTGGAAACAACCGGCCGCCTGCTGGTTAACACCACCATCGGAGTTGTCGGCCTCTGGGACCCGGCCACCATGATGGGGCTGCCACGCCAGAGCGAGGACTTCGGTCAGACACTGGGCTTCTACGGCGTACCAGCCGGCCCCTACCTGGTGCTGCCGCTCCTTGGCCCCTCCAACCTGCGTGACACCGGCGGCCTGCTGTTCGACTTCACGGCCGAATCGCAGATCAACTTCCTCAACGTGGCTCAGGTCAGCAGCGATCACCCGGAGCTCCTCCTGCTTCGCGCCATTGATCGCCGCTACAGCACCAGCTTCCGCTACGGCCAGATGAACTCACCGTTCGAATACGAGAAAGTGCGTTACGTCTACACCGAAGCCCGCAAGCTGCAGATCGCCGAGTAATACAACGGCGATAAAGAAACGGCCAGCCAGAGTAATCGGGCTGGCCGTTTTTTTATGAGCGATTGGAGGTAAACCTGTGGGAGCGAATTTATTCGCGAATAGGCAGGTACATCCACCACTGTTATAGCGGCTGAAAAATAGTCTTCGCGAATAAATTCGCTCCCACGGTCATCACTTCCATCTACAAACCCGATCAATCACCCGCAAAATCCTCACCCATCAATCGATCAAACAGGCATAGCATGGTCGCTATTGATGAGGAGAACCCCATGAGCCAATTCCGTAAAGTATTGTCCATTCAAGCCGGTCAACCCGCGTCAGACGGTGCCGGTGTAAAGCTGACCCGCGTCTTCGGAGGACAGGGTGTTGAGCAGTTCGATCCGTTTCTGATGCTGGACGAGTTCGGTTCCGACAAGCCTGACGACTACATCGCAGGCTTCCCACCGCACCCGCATCGGGGTTTCGAGACAGTCACCTACATGCTTGAAGGCCGTATGCGCCATGAAGATCACATGGGCAACGTCGGCTTGCTACAGGGCGGCGGTGTGCAGTGGATGACCGCAGCACGAGGCGTTATCCACAGCGAAATGCCGGAGCAGGAAGAAGGCGCCATGCGTGGCTTCCAGCTGTGGCTGAACCTGCCGGGCAAGACAAAGCTGAGCGACGCGAGTTATCAGGATATTCAGCCGGAGAACATTCCGCGCCTGACCACCAGCAATGGTGTTGAGGTGGTGGTGATCGCCGGGCAGTTCGATGACGGCGAGATCCAGCAGGCCGGTGCTGTGCAGCGTCCAGACACCGAGCCGCAGTATTTCGACTTCCACATGCCCGCGGGCAGCAGCATCAGTCCGCGTGTTCCTGATGGGCACCGGGTGCTGCTGTACGTCTACGAAGGCAGCCTGGAAGTTGCAGGCCAGCCGCAGACAGTCAGTACCAGCCGAATGGTGCGTTTGTCCGAGGAAGGCGAATTGCAACTGAACACCGCAAACGGTGCCCGAGTGTTGTTGATCGCAGGCAAACCGCTGCGTGAGCCGATCGTGCAATACGGACCGTTTGTGATGAACACCCGGGAAGAGATAGAGCAGGCATTGCGCGATTTTCGGGATGATCGCTTGACGGCTTGATGCTGTTTTGGGCTGTCGAAAAACGACACTCTCCGTGGCAAACCCACTTGTGCAACGGGTATGCGATCAATTGTCGGAGCGAGGCTTGCCCGCGATAAGGCTGTACGCGATAGACCTGATATCCGCGGTGCTCTTATCGCGGGCAAGCCTCGCTCCCACAGGATTTATGCCATCCCAAACACTGCACCATTTCTAAAAGAGGCCAGCGCAGCCGCCGCATCTGTGTCGCCAGATAGTCAGCCCTACCGGCTAAAGCCGGTCCCACGACTCACTCAATCCGCAAAAAGCGCTTTAACTGTTCGCCCTGAACGATAGCGTCATGGCGGCCAAACTCTGAAACCATCGGGGGCAACCCCACTCCTTCGGGAGGTATGGGATCAACTGTGGGAGCGAGGCTTGCCCGCGATAAGGCTGTACGCGATAGACCTGATATCCGCGGTGCTCTTATCGCGGGCAAGCCTCGCTCCCACAGGATTTATGCCATCCCAAA